>JANNCK010000318.1:0-2071 GCA_031386545.1 Sphingomonadales bacterium | reverse complement strand
CGCGGCGCGGTTGTCCTGAGCGGATTGATCCTTGTCGTGATGATTTCCGGCATGGCGCGGCTGGCGAAGGCGGCACACGGGGTTTTGCCCGCGACGATGTGGGCGGCGTTCCCGTTCGCGATGGCCTATCCGTGGCAATATGGGCTGGTGAATTACTGGCTGGGAGTCGGATGCGCGTTTCATGCGGCGGCGTGGGTGTGGCCGATGATGCCGCCACCCCCGACCGTGCGGCGCGCCGTCGTTCTGGGGCTGCTCTCGCTTCTGCTCTGGACCGTCCATATCTATGGCTGGGCGGTGTTTGCCGTTTTGATCGTTGCGCGCGTGGTTGCCCACCAACCGGTGCGCGCGTGGCCGCGTAACATCCCTGCACTCCTCCCGCTCGGTTTGCCGCTGCTGCTGATGGCAGCGTTGAGTTATGGCACTGCCGGTGCCGCGGCAGCGACGCTTGGCTGGTTCGAGTTCGGCTATAAGGCACTCGCACTAACGTGGACGTTGCGTGACCAGAACCAGTGGCTCGACATGGGCTGCCTCGTCGCCGCCGTGCTGTTGACCTATGCGGGACTGCGGTCGCAGGCATTTGCGGTCGATAGGGGGCTTGGCCTTGGCGCGCTGTTTCTGCTGATCGCGCTGCTTGTCCTGCCTTATCAATTATTTGGTTCTGCCTATGCCGATGCACGGCTGTGGCCGGTGGTGTTCATCGTGGCACTGCTGGCGATCCGGCCTGTGAAAGCCAGTGGGCCGCTTGCGGCGGGGCTGGCGCTCGCGGGGGCGCTGGTCTTTGGCGTCCGCATTGCCGCCACGACCGCCGGGTTTCAGGCCTATGACACGGCCTATGCGCGCCATCTGAAGGCGCTCGACCTGATGCCGCGCGGGAGCCGCGTCGCGGTCTTTACCGAATTCCCGTGCGAAGTGCCGTGGCGGCGGCCCCGGCTCGATCATCTCGACGGCATCGCCATCGTCCGCCGCGATGCCTTTACCAACGGACAATGGGATGTACCGGGCGCACAGCAATTGGTGCCGCTGGCAGCACGGGGGACACGCTACAACAGTGATCCCTCACAGCTGGTGATGGGCTGTGGCGACCTGCGGCCTGCGCTGGCCACCCGCATCGCCGATTTCCCGCGTGACCGTTTCGACCACGTCTGGCTGATTGGTTACCGTCCCGAAACACTTCCGCGCTATACAGGGCTGACGCCGCTGTTTGCGGATGACCGGACCATCCTCTACCGGATCGAGAAATGACTGTTCCGAAACTCTCCCCCAAACTTTCCATTGTCGTTCCCTGCTTTAACGAGGCGGAGTGCCTTGGCGTCCTGCACGCGCGGCTGGGGGCGGCGGCACAAGCAGTTGTCGGCGACGATTACGAGATTGTTCTCATCAACGACGGCTCGCGTGACGCGAGCTGGTCGATCATGGCGGGTCTGGCGGCAACTGGTCCGCACCTCGTCGCGCTCGACCTGTCGCGCAACCACGGGCACCAGCTGGCGCTGACTGCAGGTCTCGACCTGTGCCGGGGGCAGTATATATTCATTGTCGATGCCGATTTGCAGGATCCACCGGAGCTGCTGGGGGCCATGATGGAAACCATGGCCAAGGAAGAGGCCGATGTCGTCTACGGCGTCCGCACCGAGCGCGCGGGCGAGACGGTATTCAAAAAGGCGACGGCAGCGGCGTTCTACCGCCTGCTCAAAAGCATGACCGACGTCGATATTCCGCTCGACTCGGGCGATTTCCGGTTGATGACGCGGCGCGCACTCGACGTGTTTCTGGCAATGCCCGAGCAGGCGCGGTTCGTGCGCGGGATGGTCGCCTGGAGCGGATTCCGGCAGGTACCCTTCGCGTATCACCGCGAGGCGCGCTTTGCCGGTGAAACCAAATATCCGCTGTCAAAGATGATCCGCTTCGCGCTCGACGCGCTGACCGGATTTTCGACTGCGCCGTTGCGGCTGGCCAGCCATGCCGGGCTGTGGCTCGCGGCAGGGTCGGTACTGCTCGTCATCTATATTTTTGCGTCGTGGATCGCCGGGCAGACCATCGCGGGCTGGACGTCGCTGATGCTCGTCGTCGTCGT
>JANNCK010000085.1:0-8773 GCA_031386545.1 Sphingomonadales bacterium | reverse complement strand
GTACAAGGCGCGGGCGATCAAGATGCCGGGCGTCGGTGCCAGCGGCATAGTCGAGGCGCTCGACTATCTGACCGCGTCGAACCGCAAGGGGTTCGGCGATGCCGTACCCGCATTCGATGAGGGCGCACTCAATGCGGAAGGCAAGAACGTCGTCGTCATCGGTGGCGGCGACACCGCGATGGATTGCGTGCGGACGGCGGTGCGGCAGGGGGCGAAATCGGTGAAATGCCTCTACCGCCGCGACCGCGCCAACATGCCGGGCTCGCAGCGCGAAGTCGCCAATGCCGAGGAAGAAGGCGTCGAGTTCGTCTGGCTGTCCGCTCCGGAAGCTTTCGATAGTTTTGGCTCCGGAACCGACAACGTCAACGGCGTGCGCGTGACCAAGATGCGCCTCGGTCGCCCCGACGCCAGCGGTCGCCGCGCGCCCGAAGCAGACCCCGGCAGCGAATTCCGGCTGGACGCCGATCTGGTCATCAAGGCGCTCGGGTTCGATGCCGAGGATTTGCCGAAAACGTTCGGCAGCGCCGATCTCGGCGTCACCCGCTGGGGCACGCTGCGGATCGATCACAAGAGCATGATGACCTCGCTCGACGGCGTGTTCGCGGCGGGCGACATCGTGCGCGGCGCAAGCCTTGTGGTTTGGGCGGTCCGCGACGGGCGCGATGTGACCGATCATATGCACGCCTATCTAAAGGTTAAAGCAGCCAGCGAGAGGAAAGCGGCATGAAAAATATGATCGTCCTTGCGGCGCTTATCTTTACGACGCCGCTGGCTGCACAGACGGTGGTTACCAGCAACAACACGCCAGCTGTAGCTGCTGTGCCCCCGTTCGCTGCAATCCACATTGCGGCAAAGCTCTTTCCCGACGGCACCTATCGGACAATGCTGGGTGACGGCTTTACCAAGATGATGTCAGGCATGATCGACCAGATGGGCAATGTGCCGCTGGGCGACCTGATGAAATCCTATGGGCTGGAAGCAGATGCTGCGGCCAAGCTGGACAGGGCCACACTTAACAAGATCATGGCCATTCTCGATCCGGCGTTCAAAGAACGGATGCGGCTGGTCATGGACGGCATGTTCAAGAGCATGATTCCGCTGTTTGAAAAGATGGAGCCGGATTTGCGCGCGGGCCTCGCCGAATCGCTGGCGCACCGGTTCACGCCGGTTGAACTGGGCGAACTCAAGGCGTTTTTTGCCACGCCGACCGGCAACAGCTTTGCCGCGCAACAGATGCTGCTGTTTATGGACCCGGCGGTGATGGGGCGGATGCAGGCACAGATGCCCAAGATTATGCAGGCGATGCCCACGCTTGTGGGCGAAGCGACGAAGACGGCGGCGACACTGCCGAAAGCCAAGAAATACGCCGATCTGAATCAGGCCGAACGCGCCGAGCTCGCGGCGTTGCTCGGCATTGATCCAAAGAAGATGAAAAAATGATCGACCAGCGCGAACGCCTCGCCGCCGAGGGGATGTACCGCCCCGACATGGAATCGGACGCCTGTGGTGTCGGCCTGATCGCCGCCACGGATGGCCGCGCGTCACGGCGCGTCGTCGCGTCGGCTATCGAGGCGCTGAAGGCGGTCTGGCACCGTGGTGCGGTCGATGCTGATGGCAAGACCGGCGATGGCGCAGGGTTGCATGTCGATTTGCCGCTCGCCTTCTTCGACGATGCGATCGTGGCGAGCGGGCACAAGCCGATTCCGAACCGGCGGCTGGCGGTCGGCATGATCTTCCTGCCGCGTACCGATCTGGGCGCGCAGGAAAGCTGCCGGACCATCGTCGAGAGCGAGATCATCGACGCGGGCTATGCGATTTATGGCTGGCGGCAGGTGCCGGTCGATATTTCGGTGATCGGCCGCAAGGCCCAGTCGCTGCGCCCCGAGATCGAGCAGATCATGATTGCGGGGCCTGCCCCCGATGCCGCGACGTCTGAGGAGTTCGAAAAGAACCTGTATCTCGTGCGTCGCCGGATCGAACGGCGGATTATCGCGGCGCAGATTCAGGGCTTTTACGTCTGTTCGCTGTCGTGCCGGTCGATTGTCTACAAGGGGCTGTTCCTCGCCGAAAGCCTTTCGGTGTTCTATCCCGATCTGACCGATGAGCGGTTCACGTCGCGGGTGGCCATCTTCCACCAGCGTTATT
Organism: Sphingomonadales bacterium; assembly: GCA_031386545.1. Classification (GTDB taxonomy): domain Bacteria; phylum Pseudomonadota; class Alphaproteobacteria; order Sphingomonadales; family Sphingomonadaceae; genus Sphingomonas_O. The sequence continues at coordinate 6,628 of JANNCK010000085.1, read as the reverse complement.
CAACCAACACTTTTCCCCAATGGTGGCTGGCGCAACCGTTTCGCAGCCTTGCCCACAATGGCGAGATCAACACGATCCGCGGCAACAAGAACTGGATGCGCGCGCACGAAATCCGCATGGCGAGCCTCGCGTTCGGGGATTCGTCGGACGACATCAAACCGGTGATCCCGGCAGGCGCGAGCGACACCGCCGCGCTGGATGCCGTGTTCGAGGTCATCTGCCGCTCGGGCCGCGATGCCGCGACGGCCAAGACGATGCTCGTCCCCGAGGCGTGGCAGGCCAAGGCCGACATGCCGCAGGCGCACAAGGACATGTACGCCTATCTGGCGAGCGTCATGGAGCCGTGGGACGGCCCCGCCGCGCTGGCGATGACCGACGGGCGCTGGGCGGTCGCGGGCATGGACCGCAATGCGTTGCGCCCGTTGCGCTACACGCTGACCAACGATGATTTGCTGATCGTCGGCTCTGAGACCGGTATGGTTGTGGTCCCGGAAGCAACGATCATCGCCAAGGGGCGACTGGGGCCGGGGCAGATGATCGCGGTCGATCTGGAGGACGGCAAGCTGTTCTTCGACCGCGAGCTCAAAGATAAGCTCGCTGCCGAAGCGCCCTATGGCGAGATGGTTGGCGACTTCCTGTCGCTCGACGATTTGCCCGCAGTTGTGGACGCCCCAGCGCCGATGACGCGCGCCGAGCTGACCCGGCGGCAGGTCGCGGCAGGGATGACGTTAGAGGACATGGAGTTGATCCTGTCGCCGATGGTCGAGGACGCCAAGGAAGCCATTGGCAGCATGGGCGATGATACGCCGCTTGCCGTGATCTCGGACAAGCCGCGTCTGATCCACCAGTTTTTCCGCCAGAATTTCAGCCAGGTGACCAATCCGCCGATTGATTCCCTGCGCGAGCGGCAAGTGATGTCGCTGAAGACGCGGTTCGGGAATCTGGCCAACATTCTCGATCAGGACTCAGGCCGCGACCGGGTGCTGGTGCTCGACACGCCGGTGCTGTCGAACGCGGACTGGGCGCGGCTGAAGGGGCATTTCGGGCCGGTCGCTGCCGAAATTGACTGCACGTTCGACGCCGGATCGGGCGCGGATGGGCTGCGCGCGGCAATTGCGCGGGTGCGGTCGGAAGCCGAACAAGCCATCCGCGAGGGACGCAGCGAGCTGTTCCTGACGGACGAAGCGGTGTCCGAACAGCGCGTTGGGATTCAGATGGTGTTGGCGGCGGCAGCGGTCCACACCCATTTGGTGCGGAAGGGGCTGCGCTCCTACGCCAGCATCAACGTGCGTTCGGCGGAATGCCTCGACACGCATTATTTCGCGGTGCTGATCGGGGTCGGCGCGACGACGGTGAACGCGCATCTCGCCGAGGCGTCGATTACCGACCGTCATGCGCGCGGGCTGTTCGGGGCGTTGTCGCTTAGCAGCTGTATAGATCGCTACGTCTTCGCCATCGGCGAAGGACTGCTCAAGATCATGTCTAAAATGGGGATCGCGGTGATCTCCAGTTATCGCGGGGGCTATAATTTCGAAGCCGTGGGCCTCAGCCGCGCGCTGGTCGATGACCTGTTCCCGGGGATGCCCGCAAAGATTTCGGGCGAGGGCTATGCGTCGCTCTATGTCAACGCATCCGAGCGCCACGAAGCGGCGTTCGACAGCGGCGTTGCGACGCTCCCCATCGGCGGCTTCTATCGCCAGCGCGCAGGCGGCGAGGCCCATGCCTATTCGGCGCAACTGATGCACCTGTTGCAGACCGCCGTGGGCACCGACAGCTATTCGACCTATCTGCAATTCGCGCGCGGCGTTCGCGACCTACCGCCAGTCTATCTACGCGATCTGCTTGAATTCAATTACGCCAAAGAGCCAGTTCCGGTCGATCAGGTCGAGGCGATTACCGAAATCCGCAAGCGGTTCGTGACGCCGGGCATGTCATTGGGCGCGCTCAGCCCCGAGGCGCACGAGACGCTGGCAATTGCAATGAACCGCATCGGCGCGAAGGCCGTGTCGGGCGAAGGCGGCGAGGATTCGGCGCGGTTCAAACCCTATGCCAATGGCGACAACGCCAATTCGTCGATCAAGCAGATCGCGAGCGGGCGCTTCGGCGTTACGGCGGAATATCTGGGCGCGGCGGAGGAAATCGAGATCAAGGTCGCGCAGGGTGCCAAGCCCGGCGAGGGCGGGCAATTGCCCGGCTTCAAGGTGACCGAGCTGATCGCCAAGCTGCGCCACTCGACGCCCGGCGTCACGCTGATCTCGCCGCCGCCGCATCACGACATTTATTCGATCGAGGATCTGGCGCAGCTCATCTACGATCTGAAACAGATCAACACGCGCGCGCGGGTGTGCGTCAAGCTGGTGAGCAGCGCGGGCATCGGCACCGTCGCGGCGGGCGTGGCGAAGGCTCATGCCGACTGCATCCTCATCGCAGGGCACGTCGGCGGAACCGGGGCCTCGCCGCAAACCAGCATCAAATATGCGGGCACACCGTGGGAAATGGGCCTGTCCGAGGTCAATCAGGTGCTGACGCTCAATGGCCTGCGTCACCGCGTCAAACTCCGCACCGACGGCGGGCTGAAAACGGGCCGCGACATCGTTATTGCCGCGATATTGGGGGCCGAAGAATTCGGCATCGGCACGCTCAGCCTCGTGGCAATGGGCTGCATCATGGTGCGTCAATGCCATTCGAATACCTGCCCGGTCGGTATCTGCGTGCAAGACGAGCGGTTACGCGCCAAATTCACTGGCACACCCGAAAAGGTCATCAACCTGATGACCTTCATCGCCGAGGAAGTTCGTGAAATCCTTGCGCGGCTGGGCGTGAAATCGCTCGATGACGTTATCGGGCGAACCGAATTGCTGCGTCAGGTCAGCCGCGGGGCCGAACATCTCGACGATCTCGACCTCAACCCGATCTTGGCCAAGGTCGACGCCGAAGACGACCAGCGCCGGTTCAACGTGCCCGGCGGGCGCAATCCGGTGCCCGACAGCCTCGACGCGCAAATCCTGCACGATGCCAAGGCGGTGTTCGAGCGACGCGAAAAAATGCAGCTAACTTATACGGTGCGGAACACCCATCGCGCGGTCGGGACGCGGCTATCGGCGGAAATCACGGCACTGTTCGGCATGTCGGCACTCAACGACCACCATGTTCAGGTCAGGTTGCGTGGATCAGCAGGGCAGTCGCTCGGCGCGTTCCTGTGCAAGGGGATCACGCTCGAAGTGTTTGGCGATGCCAATGACTATGTCGGCAAGGGGCTGTCGGGCGGGATCATCACGCTCCGCCCGATGGTATCGTCGCCACTCGAAACGCAGCACAATACCATCATCGGTAACACCGTACTCTACGGCGCAACCAGCGGGAAACTGTTCGCGGCGGGGCAGGCGGGTGAGCGTTTTGCTGTCCGCAACTCGGGTGCTGAAGTCGTTGTCGAGGGCTGCGGCGCGAATGGCTGCGAATATATGACCGGCGGCACCGCGGTCATTCTGGGCGAAGTCGGCGAGAATTTCGGCGCTGGGATGTCGGGCGGGATGGCGTTCGTCCTCGATACGGAGGGCAATTTTGGCGCGCGCGCCAATGCCGAGACGATCACATGGAACCGCTTGTCGTCGCTGCATTGGGAAACCAAATGCCGCGCGCTGATTGCCGAACACGCGCTGGCGACCGACAGCAAATGGTCGAACGCAATTCTCGACGACTGGGACCGTTGGAAAGACCAGCTGTGGCAGGTCGTGCCAAAGGAAATGCTGACGCGCTTGCCCATGCCGCTCGAAGATGTGCCGCAACTAGTGGCAGCGGAGTAGCAGGCCGACTGTTGCAAAACAGAACAGTTGGCGACGAGGTTCGAGTTGCGACCGTTACGCTATCGTGCTTGAATCGCATCTTAGCGATTACGGCAGGTAACGGATCATGATTGCAAATTTTCGACTCACAGTTTCCGTGTTTCTGCTGACTTTAACTGCGGTCGGGCCGGTTGTCGCTCAAACGATCCCATTGCAGCGCACGATCGATGTAAGCTTCACTGGCACGGTCACGAACAGTGCCACCGAGACCATTCAAATCCGTCAGCCCAACGGCAGTTTTGCGCCATATACCGGACCCCGGCCCGATTATCCGTACAAGGTCGGCGATCAAGTTACGGTCGGGTTCAGAACGACCGTACCTACCGGCGCTTATTTCCAGTCCTATGGCGGGCAGATCGCGGCGGACGGCATCTACCGGTTCAATATTGTCGGACCCAATAACAGCCCGGGGCCGTTCGGCGTCATTTCAGGATTCGATGTTAGCGGCCCCATTCGCGAGGGCAACAACGCCGGCCAGCGACTCGGTTCGGCCGGCCTGACGATCGTGTATGACTCGCGCAACGACAGCTACAGCGTCCAGCTTCCCAACGGCAGTTGGACGGCAGGCGCGCTCGATGGACCATCGTTCGTTTACGACCGCGCCACTGGTGGACTGACGCCCAGCGCGAACAGCTGCATCGGCCCGGATTGTAGCGATGGGCTGTTCAACCTTCGCGGAACGAATGATACCGTCACCTTCTCGCCGATTCCGATCCGGGATAGTGTTGCACCCGTGAGCGATGGCTTCTTCGGCGGGTTTACGCTGAGCGGTCTGTTCAACCTGCCGATCTTCGGATCGGGAGGGAGTACGAGCGGCGGCGACCCGACGCCGGTTCCCGAACCCGGCATGATGCTCTTGTTTGCGGGCGGCGTCGGCTGGCTCGTGCGCCGTCAACGAGGCTCACCGCGCAAACCGGCAGCGGCTCGCCATCACACGATGGACTAACGCGAGGCACCCGCTAAAGCCGCACTATCATGTGGCTTATCCACCAATTTCCGCTCTGTCCGTTTTCGCGCAAAGTCCGGCTCCTGCTGGGCGAGAAGGGCGTGGGTTACGAGCTCATCCTCGAAAAGCCGTGGGAGCGGCGCGACGAGTTCATCGACCTTAATCCCGCCGGGCAGACGCCTGTACTCGTCGAGCGCGAACGGGGCATCAAGCTGATGAATTCAGCGGCGATCTGCGAATATTTCGAGGAAACGGTCGAGAAATCCCGCATGATTTCGGGCACCGCGACCGACCGTGCCAAAATCCGCCGCCTGACCGCCTGGTTCGACGAGCAATTCCACGGGGCGGTCACCGGCCCGCTGCTCGGCGAGCGCATGTACAAGCGTATCGTCCACCGCATGTCGCCCGATACCGCGGCACTGCGCGAGGCGATGAAGGCGGCCAACGAGATGCTCGACTATGTCGACTGGCTGCTTCACGAACATAACTGGATCGCAGGCAGCGCGCTGAGCCTCGCCGATCTTGCCGCCGCTGCGCATATCTCGGTCGCCGATTATCTGGGCGGCATCGACTGGCGGGCACACGAGAATACGCGGGTCTGGTATATGGGGCTGAAATCGCGCCCCAGTTTCCGGCCATTGCTGGCGGAGCGGATGGCAGGGATCGTGCCACCTGCGGATTACGACAAGGTCGATTTCTAGGCCGCGACCACCGTCACGAAATAGTCGAGCGACAGAGTGTCGGTCAGCCGCGCCCCACGCACCGGATCATAGGCAAAGCCAGTGGTGTCGATGACCTTCAACCCCGCATCACCCAGCAACGCGGTTAGCTCTCCGGGCGCAATGAATTTGTCCCAGTCGTGGGTACCGCGCGGGATTTGGCCCAGCCCTTCGCCCAAAGTAATTATTGCGAGGCGCGACAGGGCCGTGCGATTGGGGGTAGAGAGGATCATGAGTCCGCCGTCGGCCAGCGCGCCAGCCAATCCGGCCACGAACGCGGCGGGGTCGCTGACATGCTCGATTACTTCGAGCGAGGTGACGAGGTCATATCGCGTGCCCGCGATCACGTCGGCGTCGCCCGCGCGATAATCAATCTTCAGGCCGACACTGGCGGCATGGACCTGTGCCGCCGCGATATTCTCCGGCGCGGCGTCGACGCCGGTTACGGTCGCGCCCAGCCGGGCCAGCGGTTCGCAGAGCAACCCCGCGCCGCAGCCCATATCGAGCGCCCGCTTGCCCGTCAGCGGGTGCCGGACGGTCTCGTCACTGCCGAAATGCCGGTCGATCTGTCCACGGATATAGCCGAGCCGCACCGGATTGAGCCGGTGGAGCATCGCCGAGCTGCCCTTTGGATCCCACCAGTCGGCGGCGAGTTTGCCGAAATGCGCGGCTTCTGCGGGGACGATGGTTTTGAGGGCAGTTGCGTTGGGCATGTCCCCTTCCTATCAGGACCGCGCCCAGAAACCAAAGCACAGGCCCAAGGGGGAAATCGCCGAAATCATGGCGCGGATCGTAATGAAATTCGGCGGCACGTCGATGGCGGGGACCGAGCGTATCCGCAGTGTCGCGCAGCGCGTGAAGCGCGAAGTCGAGGCCGGAAACGAAGTCGCGGTCGTTGTCAGCGCGATGGCAGGCGAAACCGACCGGCTGGTGGGTTTCTGCAAGGAAGCCTCGCCGCTTGCCGATCCGCGCGAATATGATGTCGTCGTTGCATCGGGCGAGCAAGTGACAGCGGGTTTGCTTGCGATTGCCTTGCAAGCCGCAGGTGTGAAAGCGCGGAGCTGGCTGGGCTGGCAAATGCCGATCCGGACCAATGATGCCCATGCCGCCGCCCGGATCGA
>JANNCK010000261.1:0-16207 GCA_031386545.1 Sphingomonadales bacterium | reverse complement strand
AGGTCTTCGTCCTTCAGCGCGTCCTGGAATTTGTGGAGGATATGATCCTCGCCGCGCTCGACTTCGTTGACGATCGCTTTGTCGTCGCGGCCGGTGACGATGGATTTCAGGTCGAGGAAGGTGCGGTGCATACTGGCGAGCACGGTGCCGTCATCTTCGGGGTTGCCGCCGAGGCGACGGACTTCGCCCTGAAGCTGGAGGACGACGCTGCGGCGCTCGCTGGCGCGGGCGGTGAACATGTCGCCGAAATGGGCGCTGTCGGTTTCCTTGGCGGCTTCGGTGTAGCCATCGACGCTGTCGAGGGTCGTGGCGATCAGCGAGTTGAGCGTGGTGATGTCAGTGTTGCTATCGAACATGGCGATGGCTCCTTGTGGGGGATGGGAGCCGAGGGAACGCACAAGATGCGGAGAAGGTTGCGAAAAATCCTGCTGACGGGTGTACACGTTGACTTTGCGGGGCACGCCGCTATCTGGCTGCTCCTCCGGCGGATCCACCGCCCGGTCTGGGTTGCCTCATACGGACCCTTAACGAACGAAAAGGACTATCATCATGCGCCATCGCGTGGGCGGACGTAAACTTCAGCGGACCTCGTCACACCGCACGGCCCTGTTCCGCAATATGGCGGCGGCGCTCATCAAGCACGAACAGATCACCACGACGCTGGCAAAGGCGCGCGAATTGCGCCCCTACACCGAAAAGCTGGTGACGCTGGCGAAGAAGGGTGGCCTGTCCAACCGTCGTCTCGCCCATGCGCGGATGCTCGACGAGACGCAGCTGGTGAAATTGTTCGACGTGATCGCGCCGCGCTATGCCGAGCGTGCCGGTGGCTATATCCGCATCGTGAAGGCCGGTATCCGTGCGTCGGATGCCGCCGATATGGCGATCATCGAATTCGTCGACCGCGACGTGTCGGCCAAGGGGCTCGACTCCGGGCCGGTCGCGGGCGAGGACATGGACGAAGCTGCGTAAGCAAAGGTGCACGCGCGTAATTAGGGACAGTCCCTAATTATCAGAGGCGCTGGTCCAAACCGTCCGATGACGCATGATAATTAGGGACTGTCCCTAATTACGACGGCCAGTGCTTGCAGCATCTGCCAAGGAACCATAGGCTCCGGAAACACCCGTTTCCGGAGCCTTTCATTTGAAACCTGTTTTGCTTGCCGCACTCGTTGCGCTGATGTCTGGTCCCGCTATGGCCGAAACCCAATTTTCCTATCCCGACACCGCGACGGTGCCGCAGAGCGATGTGATTTTCGGCGAGACGATCGCTGATCCGTATCGCTGGCTGGAAAACGATGTCCGTACCGACGCGAAAGTGCGCGACTGGGTGACGGCGGAGAATAAGGTCACCGACGCCTATCTGGCGGCGCTGCCCGGGCGCGAGGCGTTCAAGGCGCGGATGCAGGCGCTGTATAATTACGAGCGGATGGGGACACCGCGCAAGGCTGGCCATGGGGCAGGCGCGCGGTATTTCTATTCACGCAATTCGGGATTGCAGAATCAATCGACCCTGTGGGTGCGCGACGGGCTGGGCGGTACCCCGCGCCAGTTGCTCGATCCGAATTTGTGGGCAAAGGACGGGGCGACCGCGCTGGCCGAATGGGCACCGTCGGACGACGGGCGCTATCTGGCTTACGGCATTCAGGACGGCGGGACCGATTGGCGCACGCTGAAAGTGATCGACGTGACGACGGGTACGGAACTGCCCGACCGCATCGAATGGGTGAAATACTCCGGCATCGCGTGGAAGCCCGACGGTAGCGGGTTTTTTTACTCGCGCTTCGATGCGCCGAAGGAGGGTGCGAAGTTCCAGTCGCTGACGATCAACCAGCAGGTCTGGTTCCACCGCATCGGCACCGCCCAAAGCACCGATACGATGGTCTATGCAACGCCCGCCCGGCCCAAGCTCGGCCACGGCGCGGCGGTGACCGATGACGGCAAATGGCTGGTCATCACATCGGCGCAAGGGACCGACCCCAAGGTTGAGGTAACCGTCGCGCCGCTCGTGGCGGGCGGTGTTGGCGCACCCCGCACGCTGATCGCAGGACTCGACAGTAACTGGGATCTGGCCGGGACAATGGGTTCTAAATTCTGGTTCGTGACTGACAAGGGCGCGCCAAAGGGTCGGATCGTTGCGGTTGATGTCGCGGCGAGGAATCCCAAGTTCGTGCCGGTCGTCGCGCAGGACAGCGATACGCTGGTCGGGGCGTCGCTGGTCGGCAGGCGGCTGGTCGTGGCCTATCTGGGCGATGCCAAGTCGGAGGCGCAGCTGTTCGAGCTGAACGGCAAGCTGGTCGGGCGAGTGCAATTGCCCGATATTGGCACCGCGTCGGGTTTTGGCGGCAAGACCGGTGATGCGGAGAGTTTTTACACTTTCACCAGCTTTGCAACGCCCGCGACCGTCTATCGCTATGACAGCGCGACCAACCGCAGCACACCGGTGTTCCAGCCCAAGCTGGCGTTCGATCCGGCGGCGTTCGAGACGCGGCAGGTGTTCTACCCGTCGAAGGATGGCACCAAAATTCCGATGTTCATCGTCCGCAAAAAGGACGCGGCGGCGGGTCCGGCCTCGACGTTGCTGTTCGGCTATGGCGGGTTCAACATTTCGATGACGCCGGGGTTCAGCGCGACGCGGCTGGCGTGGCTGGAGGCGGGCGGGGTGCTCGCCATCGCCAATCTGCGCGGCGGCGGCGAATACGGCAAGGCGTGGCATGATGCGGGCAAGCGCGGCCAGAAACAGAATGTGTTCGATGATTTCATTGCGGGCGGTGAATATCTGATCGCGCAAGGGATTACGTCGAAGGCAAAGCTGGCGATTCAGGGCGGCTCAAACGGCGGGCTGCTCGTCGGCGCGGTCGTCAACCAGCGCCCCGACCTGTTTGCCGCCGCGCTTCCGGCTGTGGGCGTGATGGACATGCTGCGCTTCAACCGGTTCACGGCGGGGCGCTATTGGACCGATGATTACGGCGACCCGGGGGTCGAGGCCGATTTCAGGGTGCTGCGCGCCTATTCACCGCTGCACAATATCCGCACGGGCGTCGACTATCCCGCGATTCTGGTGACGACGGCGGACACCGACGACCGCGTGGTGCCGGGCCACAGCTTCAAATATGCCGCCGCGTTGCAGGCCGCAAAACTGGGCGACAAGCCGCATCTGATCCGCATCGAAACGCGGGCCGGACACGGCAGCGGCAAGCCGACCGACAAGATCATCGAGGAAGCGGCGGATCAGTGGGCGTTTATCGCCAAGTGGACGGGGATGGCGGTTGGGGGGAAGTAGCGACGAGCGACTGGTTTCGATGACTTGTCGGTTATCTCAACTGGCTTGCGTCTGCCTGAAGGCTGCCAGTCAATTCACGGGCGAAGCTTCACTCCGGGTTCAGTTGCTGCGCGTGCAATACTGAGAGCTGAGCACGAACGCCAGACCGGCAACCACGCCGCCAAACAGGTAGATAGGAGTCACTGATCCGTCAAAGCGGGCCCCGGTTAGAGCGGCGGCAAAGCCGCGTGAGTAAGCAGAGGGTATGAGGCTAGCCGTAATTGCCATAGCGCCTACACCGATGCCGACACTCGCTACATAGCGAGATGGTGATTTTGCGACGACCCAACGGTCGAGCACAAAAAAACCGACAAGAAGCAGGCCGCCGATCATCAGCTTTACAGCCGGTCCGGTCTCGTCGGCAACTTCCCACGTGCTTGCAAGCAGCTGATCGAACCCAATTCCAATCAGACGGGCGGACTGAGAGAGCCCAAAATACGCAATCAGCAAACTAGGCAAAAAAACCGCGACCGCCCATGCCACAATCCAAGCTGTCAAAAAACATCGCAACGTCAACGAGCACCTCTGACTGGATTTACAAATTGGTCCTTCGAACTGACCGTTGAGCGTCCGTTCTAACTTACCGCTTCCTCAATAGCGACAGTCAGCTCCCCACGATTTAGCAGACATTGTCGCGGGGCCGCGCGGCACGAAGTCACGTTCCCGATACAGGATCAAACCGGCGGCGGTACCAGTCCGATTAGCCGCAGCACCACCGCCTGCACCAGCATCACCCCCAGCCAGTGCCCGCAATCAACGAGTGCCTTTCCCATGCCGAGAGCGCGGTGGCGGTAGGTGGCGATGATGACGGGGGCGACGAAGCCGATCCAGATAACGAAGGCGCTGCCCAGCGTCATCGTCCAGACGCCGTCCTTTGGCGGGGCGAGGATCAGGGCCCCGGCCAGAATCGCGCACAGCCAGAATTCGGCGACGAAGGCGGTGGCGAGAGTGCCCGACAGACCAGGCGGACGCGGCCGTCCGCGGCTGGCGGCGCTGTAGTACAGCGCCCCGAAGGCGAGGCTCGCCAGCGTTGCCACGAGGATCGCGGCGGCATTCAACACGATATAGATCATCGGTCCTCCCGTGCCGCCCAGCATAGCGCGCGCTGCGCCGCGCACCAGCGGCGTGCACCAAGAAATCCACTCGCGCGCTAGGCCCGTAATCAAGTAGGCACTTACGCCATGCGGGGGCTGGACATAGCAGTGGCGGGTTGCGGACCCGGGGGGCTTGCGTCGGCGTTGCTGCTGCACCGCGACGGGCACCGCGTCACGATGTTCGAACGCTTTGATGTGCCGCGTCCGATCGGCTCGGGGCTGATGTTGCAGCCAACCGGGCTGGCGGTGCTCGGCAAGCTCGGGCTGCGCGACGCGGCAATTGCACGCGGCGCGCGGATCGATCGGCTGGTGGGTCAGGCTGGTGCAAGGACAGTACTCGACGTGCGCTACGAAGCATTGGGGCCGGGGACGCTGTTCGGAGTCGGCATCCACCGCGCGGCACTTTTCGGAGCGCTGCATGATGCTGTGGCCGCAGAGGGAATTCCGGTCGAAACGTCGCGGACGATTACTGGCGCTCCCGAACGCGGCGGCAAGCGCTCGCTGACATTCGCGGATAGGGCCGAGGCGGGGCCCTTCGACCTAGTCGTCGACATGCTGGGATCGCGGACGCCCCTGACTGCCGACATCGGGCGCGATCTGGCCTATGGCGCGCTGTGGGCGACGCTCGACTGGCCGGTAGATAGCCCGTTTGACGGGCACGCCTTGCAACAACGCTACCGCAGGGCGAGCGTGATGGCCGGGGTGCTACCGGTGGGGACGGTGCCGGGATCGACTGTGCGACGAGCGGCATTTTTCTGGTCGTTGCGGGCTGATCGCTTGGCGGACTGGTGCGATACCGGACTGGCGGCGTGGAAAGGCGATGTGGCGCTACTGTGGCCGGAGACCGCCCCGCTGCTCGGGCAGATTGCCGATGCCGGACAACTTACCTTCGCGCGCTATGCCCATCGCACTTTGGCGCATCCCGGCGCGCGTGGCCTGATCCATCTGGGCGATGCCTGGCATTCGGCGAGTCCGCAGCTGGGGCAGGGCGCAAATATGGCGCTGCTCGATGCCTGGGCGCTCGCGCTGGCGCTGCGCCAACAGGCCGACCCAGACGCGGCAATTGAGCGGGCGATCGCACTGCGACGGCGGCATGTGTGGTTGTATCAGTGGCTGACCGCGCTTTTCACGCCCGTCTATCAATCGGACAGCCGCATCTTGCCGTTCGCGCGCGACCGGTTGGTCGGGCCGTTATCAAAGCTATGGCCGGCAACAGTCATTCAGGCGGCAATGGTCGCCGGACTGGTCGGTAGCCCGCTTGGGCCGCTCGATCTCGAGTCATAAGGGTAAAGGATTCCTTTCAATTCGCTGACGACCCAATTCAGCATCGCGACAACGCGACTCGACGATAAGCGTGATACAGGGCACCATCTTGGCGGCCCGGTGCAAAGGAATATGACGATGATGAAGCTGCGTTCAGTCACCGCAGGCGCGCTTGCCACCGCGATGCTCGCGACTTCGGTCACGCCCGCGATGGCCCAGGGTTATCCGGGTGGGGGTTATCCGGGTGGCGGCTATGGTCGTCCCGGCTATGGCTATGATTATGGCCGTCCCGATTATCGCCGTCACCGCAACCATGATAATACCGGCGCAGTCATCGCTGGTGTCATCGGGGTTGGCATCCTTGCCGCGATCATCGCCTCGGCTTCGTCGAGCAAGAACCGCACGACCAACGGCGGCTATGCCACCAACAGCTATGGCAACATCCGCACTGACGATGCGGCGGCGGACGCCTGTGCGTCGGCAGCCGAGCAGCAGCTGGGCGGCAGTGCGCGGGTAAGCGCAGTCACCGCCGTCGACCGCGTTTCGGACGGGTTCAACGTCCGCGGCAATGTCGATTATGGGCGTGGTAGCACGGGCAACAGCTGGGGACGCAATGACAGCTGGCGCAATAACGGCGGCTATGACCAGCGCAGCTTCAGCTGCTCGGTCCGCTACGGCAACGTCGCGCGCGTCGATTTCGGCGGGTAACGCGCGACAACGCTATTCTGGCAGATGACAGGAGGACATGGCTTCGCTAGGCGAGGCCATGTCTTCCATTCTTATCGTCGATTTCGGCAGCCAGGTCACTCAACTCATTGCACGGCGCGTGCGCGAGGCGGGGGTGTATTGCGAGATTGCGCCGTTCAACGCCGCCGAGGCCGCTTTCGACCGGATGCAGCCTGCAGGGATTATCTTTGGCGGCGGCCCGGCCTCGGTCACGCACGAAGGTAGCCCGCGCGCCCCGCAGCGGTTGTTTGAAGCGGGCGTGCCGATTCTGGGCATTTGCTACGGGCAACAGACGATGTGCGCGCAGCTTGGCGGGCGCGTCGGCAGCACCGAATCGCGCGAGTTCGGTCGCGCCTTCCTTCACGTCGATGACAGCTGCGTTCTATTCGACGGCCTGTGGAAACCAGGCGAAAGCCATCAGGTGTGGATGAGCCACGGCGACAAGGTCGAGGCATTGCCGCCCGGGTTCCGCGTGGTTGCGACGTCGGAACGCGCGCCGTTCGCGGTCGTTGCCGATGATACGCGGCGGTTTTACGCGACGATGTTCCACCCCGAGGTTGTCCACACCCCCGACGGTGGCAAGCTGATCGCCAATTTCGTGCGGCACGTCTGTGGCGCTGCGGGCGACTGGACAATGGCGGGCTATCGCGCGGCCAAGATTGCCGACATTCGCGCGCAGGTCGGTGACAAGCGGGTGATCTGTGGCCTGTCGGGCGGCGTGGATTCAGCAGTCGCGGCGGTGCTGATCCACGAGGCCATCGGCGCGCAGCTGACCTGCGTCTATGTCGATCACGGCCTGATGCGGCTGGGCGAAAGCGAGCAAGTCGTCGGGCTGTTCCGCGAGCATTTCGGCATTCCGCTGGTGCACGTCAACGCCGAGGTGCTGTTCCTGCGCGGCCTGAAAGGGCTGACCGACCCCGAGGCCAAGCGCAAGTTCATCGGCAAAACCTTTATCGATGTGTTCGACGACGAGGCCAAGAAAATCGGCGGTGCGGACTTCCTCGCGCAGGGCACGCTTTATCCCGATGTGATCGAAAGCGTGTCGTTCACCGGGGGGCCGAGCGTGACGATCAAGAGCCACCATAATGTCGGGGGCCTGCCCGACCGCATGAACATGGGGCTGGTCGAACCGCTGCGTGAATTGTTCAAGGACGAGGTCCGCGCGCTGGGCCGCGAATTGGGGCTGCCCGAAGTGTTCGTCGGGCGGCATCCGTTCCCCGGGCCGGGTCTGGCGATCCGCATTCCGGGCGAAGTGACCAGAGAACGCTGCGATGTGCTGCGCAAAGCCGATGCGATCTATCTTGAGGAAATCAGGAATGCTGGCCTGTACGATGCGATCTGGCAGGCGTTTGCCGTGCTGCTGCCTGTGCGGACCGTCGGCGTCATGGGCGACGGGCGCACTTACGAAAATGTCTGCGCGCTGCGCGCGGTGACGTCGGTGGATGGCATGACGGCAGACATCTACCCGTTCGACGCGGCCTTCCTGTCTCGGGTCGCGACCCGGATCGTCAACGAGGTCGAGGGCATCAACCGCGTGGTGTACGATTATACCAGCAAGCCGCCGGGGACGATCGAGTGGGAGTGACGGGTCACGCACGAAATCGCCGTCGAGAGTGGGTTATCAAGCACTTTTCCAGGCTCTCGTTGATGAGAGCTAGCCACCTATCCAACGCCTGCAAATTTCTCTAACCCATTAAAAAGTATAAATTTGCTAGTAGCTAGCTCTGGGTTAGCACATTGATATTGTCGTATCAGCGCCCTTCAGGGGTAAAGGTTGCGATCAAATCGAACCGGTCTCCCCGGAATGTCTGACAGACATAGGTAACCGGATTGCCCGTCCGCCAGGTCCAGCGTTCGACCAGCAGGCAGGGGGTGTGGCGCGCTATGGCGAGGTGGGTGCTGACTTCCGCACTGGCACCGACCGCACTGATCCGGTGGCGCGCCTGAGTCCATGGCACTGACTGGAGCAACCAGACGCTGGGCGATTGCTGCGTAAAGTCCGCGTCGTGCGCTTCGGGCACACAATCAAGACTGATGAGCCGGTCTTCAAAGGCGAAGGGGCCGTCCTCGCCTTGGTGAATGCCGATGACGTGACGCAGGCTGGTGCCGTTTACAAAGTTCCCGCTAAACCCGTTGTCCCGGTAGATGCCCGATCTCAGCAGGACGAAGCGATAGCTGCCTGTGCGCTCGGCGATTGCCTTGCCGATGTCGGGAATCTCGAGCACTGCGGTCTGCACATGCCGATAGGCGACGAACGTGCCCGCCTTGCGCCGCCGTTCGAGCAGATTGGCGCGGACGAGGGCGTTCAGCGCTTTACCGACTG
The DNA here is from genome assembly GCA_031386545.1 of Sphingomonadales bacterium. GTDB lineage: Bacteria > Pseudomonadota > Alphaproteobacteria > Sphingomonadales > Sphingomonadaceae > Sphingomonas_O. The sequence goes on along the minus strand of JANNCK010000261.1, from coordinate 7,482 downwards.
TGGCACGCGCGCACCCATATTGGGTGACGAGTTCATGTTCGAAGGGAATACGGTGGCCCGGTGCCCATTCGCCCGAAGCAATGCGCGCCTCGATTTCCGAGCGTATTCGTTCCGCAATCGTCATTCGGCCATGATCCGGTCCACCACTTTCAGATAGTGCGCCGTGATCTGTGCGCTGCCGCTGTGCTGGCCATCTGATACCAATTTTTTGCCGCGCTTCCAGACAGTGTCGATACAGCCGTGGCGCGCCGCAAATACCCAGTTGTCGAGCAGTTGATCGCCCTTGCGACCGTGCAGTGCGGGGTGGGCAGCATTGAGTGTTACGAAATCCGCCGCATGGCCAACGGCCAGCCCCGGCGCGACGCCCATCGCCTGTGCGCCACCTGCCAATGTCGCCTCAAACAGGCGCCGTGCGACTGAAGGATGCGGGCCACTTGCCAACACGTTACGCGCCTGATGCGCGAGCCGCTGGCTATATTCCAGACCGCGCAGTTCCTGGGCCGCGTCAATCAGGATGTTCGAATCTGTACCGGTGCCGATTCGCCCGCCTGCCTCCAGAAATCTCAGCGCCGGGAAGATGCCGTCGCCCAGATTGGCCTCGGTGAGGGGGCATAGTCCCGCAACCGCCCCGCTTGCGGCAAGGGCATCGGTTTCGGCGTCGATCAGGTGCGTTGCATGGATCAGGCACCAGCGTTCATCCAGCCCGACATGATCGAGCAGCCATTCAACCGGGCGCTTGCCGGAAAAAGCAAGGCTGTCCTCCACTTCCTTTTGCTGTTCGGCGGCGTGGATATGGATCGGCCCCTGGCTGTGCATGGCGATCAATGCGGTCATTTCATCAGGCGTCACCGCGCGCAGGCTGTGCGGGGCGATGCCCAGTTGGTCACCGTCCGCTAGCAAAGGGCGACATGCCGCCATCAGGCGCGCAAAACTGTCAAGATCATGGATGAAGCGACGCTGGCCGTGGTTGGGGGCCTTTCCGCCGAAATTGCTGTGTGCGTAGAAAACCGGCAGCAAGGTCAGGCCGATTCCGGTCGCACGCGCAGCGGCGGCAATCCGCGCCGCCATTTCGGCTGGATCGGCGTAAGCGCGGCCATCGGGGTCATGGTGGAGATAGTGGAATTCACCGACATGCGTATAGCCGGTTTCGAGCATCTCCATGTAAGCCATGGCAGCGATAGCTGCCATGTCGTCCGGGGTTAGCCGGTCGAGGAAGCGGTACATAACTTCGCGCCAGCTCCAAAAATTGTCGTCGCTGTTGCCACCCTGATGCTCTGCAAGTCCGGCCATGCCGCGTTGAAATGCGTGGCTGTGAACATTGGCGAGGCCCGGTAGTGTGATCTGGTGCGTCGCGTCGTTCGGCTCGGACTGCCTTCCCGTTTCGATCGACACGATCCGCCCGTTCACCACTGTGAACCTGACATTCTGCGCCCAACCATCAGGCAATAAAGCAGTGGCGGACCAGAATGCAGACATGAAAAGCTCTCCTGCGGGGGCTATATTATGTCTAGACATAACGAAATTGTTCTGCAACTCTTATGTCCATGAACAGTGAGGCCGCCCTGTTGTGCGACCGCCTTTGGCGGGATGCCCGTCTTGCCACCATGTCCAGTGCTGGCGTGGTGGAAGACGGGATGATCGCCTGCAAGGACGGGCGGATTATCTATGCGGGTAGCCGAGTGGACGCGCCAGCGTTTGACGCCGCAGAAGCGGTTGACTGCGCAGGCCGCTGGATCACTCCGGGACTGATCGACTGCCACACCCACCTCGTCCACGCCGGCAACCGCGCGCATGAATTCGAGCTGCGTTTGGCGGGGGCAAGCTATGAAGAGATTGCCCGCGCAGGTGGCGGCATTGTCTCGACGATGACGGCAACGCGCGCGGCGAGCGAAACGGAACTGGTTGAGGCCGCCTTGCCCCGGCTCGATGCCCTGATCGCCGAGGGTGTGACGACAATCGAGATAAAATCGGGCTATGGACTCTCGCTGGACGATGAGCTGAAAATGCTGCGCGCCGCCCGCCAATTGGGCGAAGCACGCGCAGTGACAGTCAGGACCAGCCTGCTCGCCGCTCACGCCCTGCCCCCAGAGTTTGCAGGCGATGCGGATAGCTATGTTGCCCATATTTGCGATGCGATCATCCCCGCAGCAGCTCAGGCCGGTCTGGCCGATGCAGTTGATGGGTTCTGCGAGACTATTGGCTTTACGACCGACCAGATCGGGCGCGTGTTTCAGGCCGCGAAGGAGCACGGCCTGCCAGTGAAGCTCCACGCCGAGCAGCTTTCCAACAGCAATGGCGCAGCACTTGCTGCCCGCTTTGAAGCACTTTCGGCCGACCATCTCGAATATCTCGACGATGCCGGCATAGCTGCGATGGCAGCGGCGGGAACGGTCGCGGTGCTGCTGCCGGGCGCTTACTATTTCACACGCGAAACCCAACCGCCGCCCATTGCGAAATTGCGGGCAGCCACCGTGCCAATGGCGATCGCGACCGATTGTAATCCTGGCACATCGCCGCTCGCGTCAGTGTTGCTGGCGATGAACATGGGCGCGACGATTTTCCGCCTGACGGTCGAGGAATGTCTTGCTGGCGTAACGCGCGAAGCGGCGCGCGCGCTCGGGATTCTCGATCAGACCGGCACACTCGAAACAGGCAAGGCCTGCGATCTCGCGATCTGGGACGTCGAACGTCCGGCAGAGTTGGTTTACCGGATCGGCGCAAACCCGCTCCATCAACGCATTTGGAGGGGGCAATGAGCATTATCATAGAAGCCGGAACGGTCGCGCTGGCCGATTGGCGGCAGATTTATCGCGGCAAAACGCCCGTGCTTGATGTTGCATGCCACGCGAAAATCATCGCCAGTGCCGCAGCCGTGGCGCGGATATTGGCGCGGCATGAACCGGTTTACGGGATCAATACCGGCTTCGGCAAACTTGCCAGCGTCAAGATCAGTGATGATGATCTGCTGACGCTACAACGCAATATCGTGCTGAGCCATGCGGCCGGCGTCGGCGAACCAATGCCCGTGCCGATTGCTCGATTGATGATGGCGCTGAAGCTCGCCAGCCTCGCGCAAGGGGCGTCGGGCGTACAGTTGGCGACGGTCGAGATGTTGGGCTGCCTGCTGGGAAAAGGGCTGACGCCCGTCATTCCAGCGCAAGGTTCGGTCGGTGCTTCGGGTGATCTTGCACCGCTGGCACATATGGCCGCCGCAATGATTGGCACGGGTGAAATCTGGGTTGGCGATGTTCGCACACCCGCGTTGCAGGCGCTAACCGATGCCGGACTATCGCCGCTGACGCTTGGCCCCAAGGAAGGCTTGGCGTTGCTCAACGGCACGCAATTTTCCTGCGCGTATGCGCTGGCCGGATTGTTCGAAGCGGAGAGGTTATTTGCCTCTGCATTGCTGACCGGTGCGCTTTCCACCGAAGCCGCCAAAGGCTCAGACGCACCCTTCGATCCCCGCATTCATGCCTTGCGCGGACACAAGGGCCAGATTGAAACCGCAGCGGCCCTGTGCTCATTGATGGATGGCTCCGGGATACGCGCTTCGCACCTGACCGGCGATACCCGCGTCCAAGACCCCTATTGCCTGCGCTGCCAACCGCAGGTGATGGGGGCGGTGCTCGATTTGCTGCGGCAGGCGGCAACCACATTGCTGACCGAGGCCAATGGCGTGTCGGACAATCCGCTGATCTTCGCCGACACCGACGAGGCGTTGTCGGGTGGCAATTTTCACGCCGAGCCGGTGGCCTTTGCCGCTGACATGATCGCGATTGCGCTGTGTGAGATCGGCTCGATTGCCGAGCGGCGGATCGCGATGCTGGTCGATCCCGCTTTGTCCGGCCTACCCGCGTTCCTCACCCCGCGTCCGGGCCTGAATTCGGGCTTTATGATCCCGCAGGTGACGGCGGCGGCGCTGGTTTCCGAGAATAAGCAACGCGCCTATCCCGCCAGCGTTGATTCCATCCCCACCTCGGCCAACCAGGAGGATCATGTCTCAATGGCGGCGCACGGCGCGCGGCGGTTGCTGGGCATGGCCGACAATGTCGCGGGCGTACTGGCAATTGAGTATCTGGCAGCGGCCCAAGGCTGCGATTTTCACGCGCCGCTCAAATCGAGCGATACGCTGGAACGTGCCCGATCCCTCTTGCGTTCGTTTGTGCGAACGCTTGATGAAGATCGCTATTTCCACCCTGATATTGTCCATGCGCGTGACCTTGTCTCGTCTGGCGCGTTGGCGAATTTCGCTGAATTACCGGGGGTTGCATGACCAATTGGCTCTCGGTCAGGCTCGGCGATGCCCCGCTTATCGTCAGTATTCCACATGCTGGCACAATGATCCCTTGCGATGTGACAGGGCTGCTCTCGCATGAATTGGCGCGGCACGACGCGGATCACCATGTTGACCGGCTTTATGCCTTTGCGACGGAACTGGGCGCAACAATCCTCCAGAGCCGGATCTCGCGCACGGTGATTGATCTCAACCGCGATCCATCGGGCCAGTCGCTCTATCCGGGGCAGGTAACGACCGGTCTGTGCCCGGAAATGACCTTCGACGGGGAACCGCTCTACAAGGCCAGGTCCAAACCGGAACTCGCTGAAATCGACCGCCGTCGTGCGGTCTATTTTGATCCTTACCACGCGGCATTGAATGTACAGATTGATCGGCTGCGCGCGGTTCATCCTGCGGTTGTCCTGTATGACGCACATTCGATCCGCAGCAAGGTGCCGCGTCTGTTCGACGGGGAATTGCCGCAGTTCAACATTGGCAGTTTCAACGGAGCCAGCTGCGATATCGCGCTACCCGATGCGATGGCGGCGCACTGCGCGGGTGACACGCATGTCATCAACGGCCGTTTTAAAGGGGGCTGGATCACACGCCATTACGGGCAACCGAAGCGCGGCATCCATGCGGTCCAGATGGAACTCGCGATGCGGGGTTATGTCGATGAAGACGGTCCCTGGCCCCCCGCCTGGGACGCGCCCCGCGCTGCACCAATGCAGGCCAAGCTCCATGCAATTCTCACCGCCTGCCTAGCCTTTGCGAAGGATCAGCAATGAACCGTCTTGATAACACGCGCGTCATCCGTGCCGCGCACGGCACCGAGCTCAGCGCCAAGAGCTGGTTGACCGAAGCGCCGTTGCGGATGTTGATGAACAACCTCGACCCCGATGTCGCTGAAGACCCGGCCTCGCTGGTGGTTTATGGCGGGATTGGCCGGGCTGCGCGCAATTGGGAATGCTATGACCAGATCGTGGCGACGCTCAAGCGGCTGGAGGAGGACCAGACGCTGCTGATCCAGTCGGGCAAACCGGTTGGTGTATTTCGCACCCACAAAGACGCCCCGCGCGTATTGCTCGCCAACTCAAACCTCGTGCCCGAATGGGCAACATGGAAACATTTCAACGAACTCGATAGCGCCGGGCTGATGATGTACGGCCAGATGACCGCCGGGTCGTGGATCTACATCGGCTCGCAGGGGATCGTGCAGGGCACATACGAAACCTTCGTCGAGATGGGCCGCCAACATTATGGGGGTGACCTTTCGGGCAAGTGGATTCTGACCGGCGGCCTCGGCGGCATGGGCGGCGCGCAGCCATTGGCCGCAACGATGGCTGGGGCGAGCTGCCTTGCCGTCGAATGCCAGCCGTCGCGCATCGATATGCGGCTGCGTACCGGCTATATCGACCGCCAGACCAACAGTCTGGATGAGGCGCTGGAGATTATGGCGAACGCCAAGACGCCGATCTCGGTTGGTCTCTTGGGTAATGCTGCGGACGTCTTCCCCGAAATTTACCGGCGCGGGGTGCGGCCCCATGGCGTGACAGATCAAACCTCCGCGCATGATCCAATCAACGGCTATCTCCCTCAGGGCTGGACACTTGACCAGTGGATGACGGCGCGCGAACGCGATCCGGCCAGTGTGGAAAAGGCGGCTCGTGCGTCGATGGCAGTCCATGTTCGGGCGATGCTCGATTTCTGGCGCGCGGGAGTGCCGACCCTCGATTATGGCAATAACATCCGTCAGGTCGCGAAAGACGAGGGCGTTGCCGATGCCTTTGATTTCCCCGGCTTTGTACCAGCCTATATCAGACCATTATTTTGTCGAGGCATCGGGCCGTTTCGCTGGGCGGCACTGTCGGGCGATCCTGAAGATATCTACAAGACCGATGCTAAGGTGAAGGAACTGATCCCCGACGATCCACATCTGCACAATTGGCTCGATATGGCGCGCGAGCGCATTCACTTCCAAGGGCTTCCGGCGCGCATCTGCTGGGTCGGGCTGGGGCAGCGGCACCGCCTTGGCTTGGCCTTCAATGAAATGGTCAAGAATGGTGAGTTGAAAGCACCGGTCGTGATTGGCCGTGATCATCTCGATTCAGGCTCGGTCGCCAGCCCCAATCGCGAAACCGAGGCGATGAAGGATGGATCGGACGCCGTATCCGACTGGCCCCTGCTCAATGCCCTGCTCAATACGGCATCGGGTGCGACCTGGGTGTCGCTGCACCACGGCGGCGGGGTCGGCATGGGCTATTCGCAGCATTCGGGGATGGTGATCGTTGCTGACGGAACCGACGATGCCGCGCGGCGGCTGGAGCGGGTATTGTGGAATGATCCCGGTACCGGCGTGATGCGTCATGCCGACGCGGGTTACGAGATCGCCCTCGATTGCGCGCGCGAGCAGGGGCTCGATCTGCCAGGAATATTATAGGTATCAGAGCAACGCCGAGCGGTTGAATAGGGCGATCAATAGCGTGGAGCAGGGCGCAGAAAGCCTCGACGTCCTTGGGCCACTGCCCATGTCGCCCGGACGCCGGGTGGATATTGCGGACGCGATTATCCATCTGACCGGTAACACGATGGCGGCACCCCCACGCTGACCTTTGACAAGAAATTCGCCCGGCTCGACCGCGTAGAGTTGCTCGTCTGATCTTTGCCCTTCAAGGCGGTCCCAATTGAAGCGCCGCGACGTGAAGGCCAACGGGAGGAATTGAGTGGACGTGAACTTGTTCCCGCCCGGTCGGGGTGCAGCGCTCGACCGGCTTGCGGCCTTTGTGCCCTCGGCGGGGCGGGATTACACCAATGGACGCAACACCGATCCCGGTTCCGGCGAAGCGGGTGCGGTGTCACGATTGTCGCCTTATGTGCGGTATCGGCTGATTACCGAGCAGGAAATTGTGGCACAGGTGCTCGCCCGGCACAGTTTCGCCGATGCCGAGAAATATGTGCAGGAAGTGCTGTGGCGGACCTATTGGAAGGGCTGGCTGGAGATGCGGCCCGGGGTGTGGACGCGCTTCGTCGATGAGCTTGACCGGCAGCACCAAAGCTTTCGCGGCGGGCGGTCGCTGGCCGCAGCCGAGAACGGGACGACGGGGATTGACGGGTTCGACGACTGGGCGCGCGAACTGGTCGATACCGGCTATCTCCATAATCACGCGCGGATGTGGTTCGCGTCGATCTGGATTTTCACGCTGCGC
>JANNCK010000220.1:0-2362 GCA_031386545.1 Sphingomonadales bacterium | reverse complement strand
TCCTGAACTACAAGCGTGACAAAACGCCGTTCCGGAATGCCGTGCTGGTGGCGCCCGTGTTTGATGCCGAGGGCGAGCTTGAATATTTTCTAGGCTCGCAGGTCGAACTACCGGACGATGCAGTCGGGCCATTGTCGGCGCGACACGCGCATGCAGTCGCTGTCGTCAAAACGCTATCGCCGCGTCAGCGCGAAATCCTGCAACGCATTGCTGCGGGCTATCGTAGCAAGCAAATTGCATGGCAATTATCGCTCAGCGAAAAAACCGTGAAGATGCACCGCTCGTTGATGTTTCAGAAACTGGCGACCACGAACATTGCCGATGCCATCAGAATTGCCGTCGAAGCCGGGCTCTGACTACGGCCTAAAGTCCGTATAGCTGTCCCCGGCATTCGGGCGCATCTCAATGATGTGGGCACCCTGCGTTTTATCCCGTCTCTCCGTAGCCCTGCGCAGGGGTGCTGGTCGGTTTATCCCTTTTTACCGACCAGCACCGCTCACTTTTTTGGCGATCAGGGCATTCGCCCATCGCGGATGTGACTGGAGTTTCCTATGACGCAACTGACAGCTGGGCAGTTTTCGCTCGTCTATAATGCCTTCTCATTCACCTTTGCCGCGATGGCAGCGGCGACATTATTCCTGTGGTTCGGGAGGTCGCAAGTCGGCCCGGCCTATAAAACAGCCCTGACAATATCGGGACTGGTTTGCGCGATTGCAGCCTATCATTACTTCCGCATCTTCGAGAGCTGGAATGCTGCCTACAGTGTTGCCGATGGCGTCGTCACCTCAACCAGCTTCGCCTTTAATGATGCCTATCGATATGTCGATTGGTTGCTGACGGTGCCGCTGCTGCTGATCGAACTCGTCCTCGTGATGCGGTTGTCGCAGGACGAGACCATGTCGAAGTCGGTCAAGCTCGGCGCAGCCGCAGCACTGATGGTTATCCTCGGCTATCCGGGTGAAATTGCCACCGACAATACGACCCGCGCGATCTGGGGTACATTATCGGCAATACCGTTCGCCTATGTTATGTTTCAGCTATTCAAAGGTTTGGGCGCATCGATCGAGCGCCAGCCAGAAAATGTGCGCGACCTCGTCAAGAAGGCACGCCTGCTGACCTTTGCGTCCTGGGGATTTTATCCGATCGTCTACATGATCCCCTACACAAATCTGAGCGGGGCCACCGTGGTGACCGGCGTGCAGGTCGGCTACACGATTGCCGATATCATCGCCAAAGTTGGTGTGGGCATCCTCATCTACATCATTGCCGTGCGCAAATCGGAGGCAGAATACGGCTCACCGGTCCGCGCAGGCTGAACAGAATGGTGCTTCGGGTCGCAATATCGAACGCGCCAGAGATCGGGCGGAGCCTTACGGCTTCGCCTGATCGTTTTTCAACATGGCGAATTGCCAGTGTTGCGCTGACGATTGGGGCGCTGTTACTGACCAATCCGGGAGATGTTTCGGGCAGCGAAGCATCAAGCGTTGCGTGCCTTGCGCTGCTGGTCTTTGGCCTGCCGCATGGCAGTCTTGATATTGCTGTCATTCGCCATGCCGTCAGCCTGGGCCGACGGCAGATACTGGCGACTGTCCTGCTGTATCTTGGCTGTGCTGCGGCGATGTATATGGTGTGGTCTTTTGCGCCACTCTTCGCGCTCGCCATTTTTCTCGGCATTGCAGCGGTGCATTTTGCCGAAGACTGGACACACGCCTTGCCGCCCTTCTTTGCCATCGGGACCGCATCGGCACTGCTAACCGCGCCTGCGCTGCTTCATTATCAGACGATCACCGAAATATTCATATTGCTGACCGGGCGCACGACAGCCGCGGTGCTCGTCGATCTGGCTTTGCTGGTGGCGCCGGTCGCGCTGATTGCGGCAGCCATCGGGGTTTGGCTGACAGCGCGTGACGGTCGGCGGTGGCTGGCGCTGGAAACCAGTGCGATGCTCGTCGGCATGATCCTGCTCCCGCCAGTCGTTGGCTTTGCGATTTTCTTTTGCCTGTCGCATTCGCCGCGCCATTTTAGTGCTGCGCGCGTCGAAGTTGGCGAAGGGGCGCGCGGTCCGCTGGGCGAGGCAGCAGTCCTCACCAGTGCGGCCTTTGGTATTGCGGCGCTAATTTACGCTTCGCAGGGCGTAGGGGGTGCTGACAACAGGGTGATTGTTGCCAGTTTTGTGACGCTGTCGATCCTCACCGTGCCGCACATGATCGTGCCGCACTTTTTGAACCGACAGCGAGCAACCTCCTGAATCAGGCTTTCGCCTTCAATGTCCCCGCGACGGCGAACCCGTGCTTTTCCAGCCCCGACACGATCTTTTTCGCGCCTTCGAGGTCGCCCCAGAACATCGGGCCGCCACGGTATA
>JANNCK010000195.1:0-12866 GCA_031386545.1 Sphingomonadales bacterium | reverse complement strand
CCCCGCGCTACTCGGCGATTTGCGCGGGCGCGATTATGATGTCGTCTATTTCGGCTATGGCGCGGACGGCCATATCGGGCGGTTGAATTTGACCGCGCAGGCCTATGCCGCCGTCGGCAGCGACCGGAATAGTTTCTTCACCTCACGCCCTGCCAAGATCCGTGCGTTTTTCTTTGCCGCCGAACCGAGCATCGACATTAACTGGGCACGGTTCCGCGCTTCGGCGCTTTACGCTAGCGGCGACGGCAACCCCTATGACGACACCGAGGAAGGGTTCGACGCGATCTTTGAAAACCCGGTCTTTGCGGGGGCCGACACCAGCTACTGGATCCGCCAGACGATTCCGTTCGCGGGCGGGGGGCGCGCGATCAGCATCAACGGGCGCAACGGCATTTTGAATTCGCTGCGCTCGTCGAAGGAACAGGGGCAGTCGAACTTCAACAACCCCGGCACGATGCTGTTGGGTGTCGGCGCAGATTTTGACCTGACGCCGAAGTTTCGGGTGTCGGTCAACGCCAATCATCTGTGGTTTGCGAACACCACAACGCTGCAAGTCCTGCGCGTCGAGGGGAGTATTCCGAAAGCCATCGGCTGGGATTTAAGCGCGTCGGCGATCTGGCGGCCCAAGGCGATCCAAAACGTCGTGCTGCGCCTGTCGGGTGCAGCATTGCTGCCCGGCACCGGCTTTCGCGACCTGTTCACAAGCAGTCGGCGCGACGGGGGCTTTTACTCGATCCTCGCCAATGCGACGGTGTCGTTCTGATGCGTTGGCTGTCGCTCCTCGTCCTGCTGCTCATCCCCTCATCGGTGCTGCTCGCTGCCGACGCGGAAAAGCCGCAAAAGATCAAATACGCCTTCGCGCCTCCGGCACCGCAGGCACAGACCGCCGCCGAGGCCAAAGCCAAATCCATCGGTTGCATCTCGTGCCATTCCGCCAGCGACGCGTGGACAATGCACAAATCAGAAGCCGTCGTGCTCGGCTGCACCGATTGCCACGGCGGCAATCCGAGCGTGGCGCTGTCCGATGCGTCGTGGAAGCCCGACGACCCGCGCTATGTGAAGCAGCGCAACGACGCGCACATCCTGCCGCGCTACCCCAAATCGTGGCACTGGCCGTCGTCTGCCAACCCGAAGCGCAGCTACACATTGCTCAACCGCGAAGCCCCCGAGTACATCCGCTTCGTCAACCCGTCTGACTACCGCGTGGTCCGCGAGAGTTGCGGCGCGTGCCATATCGAGGTCATCGAGGCCGCCGAACGCTCGATCATGGCCTCGGGCGCGATGCTGTGGGGCGGAGCGAGCTATAATAATGGCATTTTGCCCTTCAAAAATTACGCGCTGGGTGAGGCCTATACCCGCACCGGCGCACCAGCGAAGATCATGTCGCCGGGCAGCCCGCACGGTACCGTCACGCCCGAGCAAAAGGCACGCGGCGCGCTGCCCGTACTCTACCCGCTACCGACGTGGCAGGTCGTACCGCCCGCCGATATATTCCGCGTGTTCGAGCGCGGCGGGCGCAACATCGGGACGCAGTTTACCGAGATCGGCCTGCCCAATTCGACCGGCCAGATCCAGCGGTTGGAGGAACCCGGTCGCCCTGACCTGAAGCAATCGAACCGCGGCCCCGGCACCGGTCTGCGCGTTGCCATCCCCGTGCTCAACATCCACAAAACCCGCCTCAACGACCCGTTCATGTGGTTCATGGGCACCAACGACCAGCCGGGCGATTACCGCCAGTCGGGCTGCGCCGGATGCCACGTCGTCTACGCCAACGACCGCGAGCCACGCCATTCAAGCGTGTGGGCAAAATATGGTCGTGACGGGCAAACCGCGACGGTTGATCCGACAATCAAAGACAAGCTGGAGCCTGCGTCGCACGGCACTTATGGCAAGGCCCAAGGGAAATTGGCGGGTCATGCCGCTGGGCATGGTGCCGCCGCCGGGCACGGTGCCGCCGCCGGGATCAACGAAGGCGGTGCCTATGCGCCGCACGGCAATCCAGCGCGTGAGCCGGGGCAAAAGGAAAAGGGCCACCCGGTCGAACACGCCTTCACCCGCGCGATTCCGACCGCGCAGTGCATGAATTGCCACATGCACCAGCCGAATATTTTCCTGAACAGCTACCTTGGCTACACGATGTGGGACTATGAATCCGACGCCCCGCGCATGTGGCCGGAGAAGCAACGCTACCCCGACGCCAAGTTCGCGCGCGAAGTTCTCGACCGCAATCCCGAGGCCGCAGCCGTCGGCGGCAAATGGGCAGACCTCGATTTCCTCCGCAACGTCTATGACCTGAACGAAGGCAACAAGGACACCCAGTTCGCCGACTATCACGGCCACGGCTGGAACTTCCGCAGCATCCAGAAGCGCGACCGGCAAGGCAATCTGCTCGATGCCGACGGCAAGATCGTGCCGAACGATGATCCCGAGAAATTCCGCAAGAAGGGCGAGGAGAAGTTCGTCCCCATTGGCACCAACCCGGGCAAATCGGTTCATCTGATGGATATTCACGCTGAAAAGGGCCTGCAATGCGCCGACTGCCATTTTGCGCAGGACAGCCATGGCAATGGCCTGATTTATGGTGAGGTCGCCAATGCGGTGTCGATCAATTGCAAGGACTGCCACGGCACGGCGGACGCCTATCCCAATCTGCTGACATCGAACGTCGCGGCGCGGCCCGAAGGTGAAAACCTTGCACTCATTCGCAATCCTGACGGGCAACGCCGTTTTGAATGGATGACCGAGGCAAGCGGTCGCCGTGTCCTGATCCAGCGGTCAATCACGGACCCGAAACTCGAATGGCGGATGAGCCTCGTCAAAGACGCGGTCGACCGGTCGTCGCCCGATTTTAACATGAAGGCGGCGCGTGCCAAGCTGATGGGAAAACTGTCGCCGACGAACACGATGAACTGGGGTCCGGGCATCGCCAAGGGCGACCGTGCGCACGGTGACGACACGCTGACCTGTTTCACCTGCCATTTATCGTGGACGACGTCGTGCGGCGGCTGTCATCTCCCCATCGAAGCGAATTGGAAAACGTCGAGCCACAAGTACGAGGGCGAGGAAACGCGCAACTGGGCGAGCTATAACCCGCAGGTCGCGCGCGACGACATGTTCCAGCTCGGGCGGCACCAGACGACGAAAGCGGGCCCGCCCGGCCCTGAGGGGCAGCCAAGAGGCATCATCGCGCCGGTGCGTTCGACCTCGGCGCTGGTGCTGTCCTCGACCAATCTTAACCGCGAACGCATCTACATCCAGCAACCGCCGATTTCGGCCATTGGTTTCTCAAGCCAGGCCTTCGCCCCGCACTTTCCGCACACTGTCCGCAAAACCGAGACCAAGGAATGCAGCGACTGCCATTTGTCCGCTGCCGAAGACAATAACGCGATCATGGCGCAGTTGCTGTTGCTCGGCACCGGCACGGTCAATTTCGTCGGCATGAACGCGTGGACCGGCCTCGAAGGCGGGTTCGAGGCGGTGCGCGTCACCGAATGGTCGGAGCCGCAGGCTGTGATTGGCAGCTACTTGCACCGTTACGCCTATCCCGATTTCTACAAGGCGCATGTCGAGCGCAACAAGCGCGAGCTGGTCGAATGGACGCGCGGCGTGAAGTTCGACAAGAAGCTATCGGGCGAGACCAACCCGACCGAGCTGTTCCGCAACGTCGTGCAGGGGACCAAGGGTGCTGTAGGATGCCTGCAACTGCGCGGCGAATATATGTTCGTGGCGGAGGGGCGCGGCGGTTTCCGCGCCTATGACGTCGCCTCGATTGCCAACAAGGGCTTTTCCGACCCCATCGTCAGCGCGCCGTTCTCGCCGCTCGGGCAGGACACCCATGTCGCGAGCACCAACGCGACGTGCATGGCGCTGCCGACCGGCCAACCGATTGCGCCGACACGCAACACGCCGGAAATGCGTGACTTGAATCAAGAGCAAGCGTTTCACCCCATCTATAATTATGCCGTCGTCACCGACGCGGTCGAAGGGTTGATCCTCGTCAACATCGACACGCTGGCCGATGGCGAGTTCCGCAACAATTTCCTGAAGCGCGCAACGACGTGGAACCCGGACGGCGTGTTAAAGGGCGCACGGCATGTGACGCTGGCGGGGCATTTTGCCTATGTCACGACCGATGCGGGGCTGGCGGTGATCGATCTCGACGATCCACTGAAGCCAAAGCTCACGGCACAGATCCCGCTGGACGATGCCCGCGCCACTGCCATCCAGTTCCGCTATCTGTGGGTCAGCGACCGGGCCGGTCTGAAACTCTTCGACGTGACTGACCTGTCGCAACCGGTCGCGCTGCCAGAGGGCAATGTCGCGCTCGCCGACGCGCGTCGTCTCTATCTTGGCCGCACCTACGCCTATGTCGCCGGAGGCAGTGAAGGACTGGTGATCGTCGATGTGACCAGACCGCGTGCACCTTCGATCTATCTCAAGGAAAGCTTTGGCGGGACGATGACCGACGTCCGCGATGTCGTGATCGGCGGGACCAACGCCTCGCTGTTCGCCTATGTCGCCGACGGGCGCGCCGGGATGAAGGTCGTTCAGCTGACCAGCCCAGCGAGCCAGCCCAATTTCTACGGCTTTTCACCCCCGCCCAAACCCGAACTAATTGCGTGGGTCCGCACTCCCTCCCCCGCGCTGGCCTTGTCACGCGGCCTCGACCGTGACCGCGCGGTGGACGAGACCGGTGGCCAGATCGCGGTATTCGGACGCCTCGGTTCGCGTCCGTTCACGCGCGGCGAGATGGAGAAACTATTCCTCGGCCCGCGCCGCGTGCCGTACAAGGTGGTCGATGCGCCGAGCATGGCAGACTGGGTCGGCTGATTGAAATCTAGCCGGATAGCTGCTATCGGCTAGCCGTCTAGCCGGAGCATGACCGATGGCTTTCCACGTCCGCGACGTCAAAGTTGATTACAAAGTCCGCGAACTGGCGCGCAAAGAGGGCGTTGGCCTGACGCGCGCTATCGAATTGGCGGTCGAGGAACGCCTCGAAAAGCACCAACCCAATCTGGCCGAGGAGTTGAAGGGGATACAAGCTCGCCTGAAGGCAGTGCGGCGTCCGATTGCTGACGGCATGACCGAGAAGGAGTTTTCCGACTGGATCAACGGCGAGGACCAGTTTCGGTGATGATCGACGCGTCGGCGTTGGTCGCCATGATGCTTGACGAACCCGACGCAGACCGGCTCAACGAGATCATCATGCGTTCGACCGTTCGCCTGACATCCGCCATCGCCCTTTGGGAAACGACATCGCGTCTGCAGCGCGAAGCAACTGCGGCGGACGTTGACCGCGAACTGACAAGATTTATCGAGCTATGGCAGGTTCGGACCGTCTCTATCGGCGTCGTCGAGGCTCGAATCGCGTCGGATGCGCGTCGACGGTTCGGGGCTGGTAAGAACAAACTCAACATAGGCGACTGCTTTGCCTATGCCTGTGCCAAGGCAAATGGTGTGCCGCTGCTCTACATCGGCAATGATTTTCCGAAAACCGACGTCAACGACGGCTTCACGCTTTAAGCCGGCCGCTCTGCGATCAGGCTTCGTACCAGTCCCTGCATCTTGGCATCGAATTGCGCGAGCATGACATGAGCGCCCGCTGTTTCGAAATGCGTAATCAGTTCGGATCCGTTCCACCAGTGGAGCGCATAAGCGGGCGGGTCGGCGATGATCATCGGGCGGTTGTCAGGCTTTTCAGGGTCAATCGGCGACATGTCGAGCGCAACCTGCGGCGATGTTGCCGGACATATTGCGATCGTCGTCCCCTCCCACTTCGTCGTGATCGGGCGGTGAAGGTGACCGCAGATAATGGTGACGATATTGGTTCGCCCCGCGACACAGGCACGAAATCGCTGGACCCAGTCCTCTTCGGGATGGGTATTCATCCATTCGATCCCGACCTCGACCGGCGGATGGTGCATGATAATCACGGTCGGACGGACATGATCCTCGTCGAGCCGCGCAGCTAACCATGACGCGCGAACCGCACAGAACGCTCCGCCGTGGCGTCCCGCCTCCAGCGTATCGAGGACAAGAACCCGCAGCGGCCCCGCATCGAATTCATATTGCACAAACCCGTCGGCCATCGGCACGTCAGGAAACCATGTGGCAAAGGTCGCGCGGTCATCATGATTGCCGACCATGGGCCAGACCGGACATTCGATCTGTTCGAACGCATTTTTCAACCGGCGATAGCTGTCAGCGTCGCCAAATTCTGTCAGGTCACCGGTCGCGATCAACATATCGGGTTTGGGCGTCATTGCCCTAAGCTGCTTGAGCACCTGATCGAGACGTTTGCGATTGAACTCGGCCGGATTGTCCGGCTCGAACCCCAAATGGATGTCGGTGATTTGCGCGATCAGCATGGCGCGCGCGATGCTGCGCAACATAAGTGGCGGCGGTGCGAATAATACAGCAGCACGCCTCCCCTTCCCGATCGTTGCGGATGGTCAATGAGACGCTTTTCGTGGCGTCCCGTCAAGGTGTGCGTGGTCCAGCGAAGGCAAGGGTCCGCCGTGCCGCACCCGACGGTCGCCAAGGTGCTGCACTGTCGAGGTGATAATCATGGCAGGTCGCGCATGACGACGGTACTTTGCTGGCAGAGGCTTCACCGCCGTGACAGCTGCGGCAGGTCGCCCCGCTTTTATCGTCCAGCTTGCCAATTGTGGGAATTAACAGATCGCTGGCGCGCTTCGATCCTGCGGCATTGTGGCAGGAGGCACAGGTTTCAGTCGAATGTGATTTATGGTCAAACCACCCCTTCGCCATGAACCGCATCGGTTGAGTGACCTTGGCGATGCGCCAGCCATTCGTTGCCGCATCACCGGTGCGCTCGATAATGTGGCAGTCGTAACAGGCCCCACCCTTTGTAAAGAGAGCGTCTGCAGACACCGGTCGCGCGCCCTGCGATGCCGGTGCCACCTCACCCGGACGACGACGACCGGCCAGCATCGACGGCGCAACCGTTGGACGCCAGCCAAGCGCACGGACATCGGCGACGGCTTGCGCAGCATCACCGTGTTTCAGGGTTCGCACAGTGCCCCCGACACGGTCATAGCCGAGCGAATGACAGGACTGGCAGTCAGCCTCCATATCGACCGGCAAGAAGCGAACACCGTCGGCGGTGGCGGTGTGACAGTCTTTGCACGCCATACCGGGCGCGGTGCGTTTGCCGTCGAAATTGGCCGGCATCGTCTGAACCATTCGCGCGACGCCGTTGGTTTTTGACAGATGGACATCGTGGGGGAACTTCAATCCTCCGTCCACTTTCAACGGCTTGAACGCCGGATGGTCGAGCCCGAAATCGCCTGCATTGGCAATCTTGGTATCGGGCAGCCGCGCCTTCATCGTCGCGTGGCAATCGGTGCAGAACGCCTGAGCCGTCGCGGGCATCGGTCCTGCGCCCTCATGCTCGGTATGGCAGTCGACACAGCGTTGACCGGTTGGCTTACCGAACGCGGCCTTGAAGCCATTGCCAACTGATTTGCCGAAGCCCGCCGGGGCCATCGCCAATACCTGCCGCTTTGGATCAGCATGGTCGTGAATACCCGTATGGCAAGTCGCGCATTTTGCATCTTCGACCGCAACGAACGCCTTGTCATGGCAAGCCTGGCAATTCCCCTCCAGCACGCGATGCGCTTTCGACAGTGGCCCCGACGACCAACTCGTGTCGGCATGGAAACCGGCCGGACGGGTTTTGGCCGTACTGTAAGTTGCCCAACTCCACAGCGGTGCGACAAGAAAAGCAGCCAGCACCAGTGCCGCAAATGTCCACGCGCCGATGCGCTTGCCAGGCAGCAATCCTTGCAGCGAAAACGCCGTGCGCTCATCCTTGTCACCGGTCGCATCGGAAACAGCAGCGGTTCGTTCGACCCGCACAACGACATTGTCGCCATCCGACCCGATCGTCAGCAAATGACCCCCGAAGCGCAGTTCGGCTCCCTTGTCCGGGTCGATCTCGGCACGCGCCGTCGTGCGGCCGTCAAGCGCAAAGCCCAGCCCGCCAACGCTTTCGGCGCGCAGTTTGCCGCCCGGTAATATCGTCAGCCGCGCATGAAACGGCTCGACCGCAAGATCGGCGAGATGGATGTCGTTCGACGCGTCGCGCCCGATGGCAATGGCGTCCTGTGCCATCGCAACCGGACGAACGATTTCGCGCCCGTCGGCGGTGCGCGACACAGTGCGGATGACAAAACTCATCGCTGCCCTACCAGTAAAAAAACACGGAGATGATATGCGCCGACAGCGCAGCGATCAGGGCAAACGTCACTGGCACATGGATATAGAGCCAAATTTCCAGCAATGCCTTGATCCGTAAATGCCGCCGTACACGCGCGAGGACCGCCTCCTTGCGTTCAAGCAGCGCATCGATTTTTTCGAGCGGGTTGTCGCCGACACGCGGTTTGTAAACGGTTTCGGCCCTGATTGCCGCCTTTGCGACACGCGTAGCACAGCGCGGGTATCGACCCGACAGTCGCGCCCATAGCCCCCCGCCGAACGGATCTTGTTCCAGGCTTCTACGCACGAGATCGGCATGATGCTGTGCCAGTGGCTGTGCAGCCTCATGCAACTGGCGATCAACCGAGCGCAATTGCTCGAGCATCTGCGGTTCGGTCGTTTCGTTACGATTGTCCGACAGCACCCGCGGCAATGTTGCATAGGCAAATACGCCGAACAGGCCCGACGCAATAACGAGCATCATCAGGGCGTAAGCGAGTGTGTGGACGTTCCAGCCGAACTGGAAACCGGTGTGCAGCGTGCCGATGAAGACTAGGGCCAGCCCCAGCCAGACATGTGCCGAGGTCCAGCTCTTCAACGACCAGCGCCCGCGTGTCGTTGCCCGCTTGCGGATACCAAGCGCAGTCAGCCACACGATGAGCAGTGCACCGATAGTCCCCAGCGTATAGCCGTACCACGTTCCGCCATTCGCGCGCGGATGGGGATCGTGCAGCACATAGACCAGCAGCACGATCAGCGAGACCGTCCCCGCAATCTTTGCCCAGCGTGACCGGCCAAGCGTCAGAAACCCCTCATGCGCCGAGGCACGAACGCGGTTTTGGACCGAGACGCGCGTCGCCATATCTAAAGCCCCTCCTCTTCAGGGGAGGGGTTGGGGTGGGGACTGTCCCAGCGTTCGGGAGCATTGGCCAATGCACCGCCGATAAACGCAATGACGCCCTCCATGTTGGTCATGACGTCGAGATTGGTCACGCGCACCACACGAAATCCGTAACCCGCCAGCACATCGTCCCGCAGCTTGTCCTTGCCCTGATCGTGCGTGTCTCCATCGACTTCAACAATCAGTGCCTTTTGCGGGCAGAGGAAGTCGGCGATGTACCAGCCAATCACCGACTGACGACGGAATTTGTGTCCGTCGAGTTGGCTATTGGACAGATAGCGCCACAACCGTTTTTCAGGCTCGGTCGGATTGCGGCGCATTTCGTTTGCACGCTGGTGGAGGGTGTTCAGTTGATCGACGGACAGGCCCCACCCCAAACCCCACCCCTGAAGGGGAGGGGCTTCAGGACGCCACCCCATGTCGATGTTTCCCCTCACGCGTCAACCCCGTCAAGCCGCGCCACGGTCAGAAACTCCTCGGGTGCAATGCGGATCGCGGCCCCGGTCGGGCACGCCCGCACGCAGGCCGGGCCGCCGTCGATCCCCGAACACATATCGCACTTGATCGCCTTTTTGGCTTTCTCGACACCGGCTTCCGCATTGGCATAACTCCACGCCTTTGACGGCTCGCCGGGGCCGGGTCCGCGACCAAACAACAACCAGTTAAGCAGCGACGGTTTTTTGGGCGGCTTCGCATCCATGCGGATCACGCCATAGGGGCAGTTACGCTGGCAATTGCCGCAGCCGATGCAGGTGTCGTCGATGAAAACTTCGCCGTCGGGACCGCGGTGGATCGCGTTGGGCGGGCAATCGGCCATGCAGTGCGGATGCTCGCAGTGGCGGCACGACGTCGGGACATGAAGGTGTGCGTAGGTGCGCCCCGCCTCGCGGTCGAGGCGGCTCAAGCCCTCGTGCGAATCCGCGCAGGCCTTTTCGCAGTTGTCGCAGCCGACGCAGAGGTTCTCGTCGATCAGCAGCACGTCGGTCGCCTCGCCAACGCCCTGTTCGACGAGGAATGTCGCGACGTTCGAATACATATCGACGACGCCCGAGAAGCTGTCTTTTTTCGCCTCGATAAAGGCGTTGACGTCCTGGCGTGTGGCCATGTCGCGGCGAACTTTTTCGAGCAGTGCGGGCTTTTTGGCGAGCAATGCCTTGAACGCGGTACCTGGCAATTTGATCACTTCGGACTTGATCGCGGCCTTGACCGTTGCCGTCCGCCGCCCGCCCGAGATCAACGCCATTTCACCGACGAAAGAGCCTGCCGGCAAATACGACAGGAACACCGGTTTGCCGCCGATCTTCTTCTCGACGACCATCGATCCGGTGCGGATGACAAAGATGTCATCGCCCTCATCGCCTTCGGTCAGCACATTGTCGCCCGCTTTGACACTGACCACTTCGGCCCCCGCCACAACCTCGGTGACGTCCTCCTTGGTCAGGCCCGAGCCGAACATCTGGAGCAATTGCCGCTCGATACTGATCCGCGTGATTGCGCGTTTGGCGGCGGGCACTTGTGACTGAAGCTTGAGCGCGGCGGTGCGCGAAATCTCGACACAGATCGCGTCTTCGGCGGCGACAATCGTTGCCCCGCGCCGTCGCCCCGAAATCAGCCCGACTTCGCCGAAGATCGAGCCGGTTTCGATTGGCACTGTCGCGCCGCCGCCCAGCTCGACCAGCACAGAACCGCTGGCAATCGCAAACAGCGACGACCCCGGTGCGTTCTTTTCAAAAATCGTCGCGCCGCGCTTGTAGAACCGCGCTTCGCTGTCGAGCATGAATTCGCGCATCTGAAGCGGTGACATCCCCTCCAGAATCGCAACATTGCTGCGCAGCAATTCGAGCCATTCATCGACCGAGCGCCGCCCCGGCAGCCCGGCAAACTTGGCCACCAGGATCGGCTCGTCAGCGGGTTTCAACGCGGTATTGCCGTTGATGAATTCGACCACATCATGGCCCTGATTCATACAATGCTTGATAAGCGGATAGCCCGCGAGCGCCCCGATAACGAAGATACCCGGGGCGGTCGTCTCGAACACCGGTGACAGTTTGGGAAACGCCAGCCGGTCGGCGCTTGAAAACTCGATCCCGCATCCTTCGACAAACCCGCGCGGCGGGGCCGAACCCATGCGCGCGATGATGCGGTCACATTTCGCGCGCAATTCACCGTCACGGGTTTCGAGCACGATGGTGCCCGGCTCGACGGCGTTGGTATTGCATTCGACATGGATGGTAATGCGGCCCGCATCCTGCGCCGCCATCAATGCCTTCACATTGGCGTCCTTGGCGGTCGAGAACTCCGCACCACGGTTGACGAGGCTAACACTGTTACCCTGCGCCGCGTCCGCCGCGAGACCGAGCGCATTCTCGATCCCGGCATCACCGCCGCCAATGACGAAGATATGTTCGTCATTATACTCGGCGGGGTCGTCGAGCTGATATTGAACGTGCGGCAAATCGCCACCCGGACAGCGCATCAGATTGGGATTGCCCTGTGTCCCGATGGCCAGAATCACCGCATCGGCCATGATCTCGGTCTTGTCGGACAGTTTCAGGCGATAGGGCGGCGCATGGCGTTGCAGCTCGGTCGTCTGCGAACTGCCATCGCGTCCGCGCGACACCAGCTGCTGGACCGAGCCGGCAATCGGCCCGCCCGAACCCTCGATAGCGACAACCTCGGCCTGTTTGCGGACGCCCACGCCATTTGCGGCGGTCTGCACGTCCCAGGTTTCAAGCACCGCCTCGCGCTTGCCCGCCCCGAAATCCAGGTCGGCCCGCAGCACCAGCTGTGATGGCGTCGCCATCACATGCTTGCCCTTCTGGTATTTGTAGATGGTGTCGCTGAGGTGGTCGGTCTTTTCGAGCAGGACGTGCGACAGGCCCAGCTTCGCCGCACGCGACGCCGCGCTCAGCCCCGCAGGCCCCGATCCGACAATTGCGATACGATAAGTCTCGCCCACGGCGCGCACGTCCCCCAAAAAATACCCTGACCAGTGCGACCTGTCTTTTAGGGCAGTCTAGCATCGCGGCGATGATGCGCTAGACACTAAAGCTATGAGCGACACCACAACCACACGATTCAGCCGCATCGCCCTGATCGGGGCCGCCGTTCTTGCCGTCAGCGCCATTGGCGTAAAGCTGTGGCGGGACCGCGCGGCCCCGGCGACACCAGTATCCGCGACAGCACCGACCAGCCCGCAAGACGTCGGCGCGATGATTTCCTCGCTCGAAACCAAACTGAAAGCGGACCCGGACGACGCCGAGGGGTGGCGGATGCTCGGCTGGTCGTTCTTCCAGACGCAACGCTATGCCGAGGCCGCGATGGCGTACAAACGCGCAACTGTCCTGAAGCCCGGCAATGCCGATTATTGGTCGTCATTGGGCGAGGCACTGGTCACCGCAGGCCCCGGCAATGTGCCCGCCGATGCCAAGGCGGCCTTCGACAAGGCGGTTGCGCTTGACCCCAAAGACCCCCGCGCGCGCTATTTCCTCGGCGTCGCCAAGGATATGGCGGGCGACCATAAGGGCGCAATCGACGACTGGTTCGCGCTGTTGAAAGACACGCCCGCAGGTGCGCCGTGGGAAGCCGACGTCCGCCGCACGATTGAAGCGGTTGGCGCCAAGGACAAGATCGAGGTCGCCAGCCGCCTGTCGGCACTGCGCCCCGCCACCTCAGCAACAGGTGCAGCGGCTGCGGCAATCCCCGGCCCCAATGCCGAACAGATGCGCGCCGCGGCGAAACTGCC
>JANNCK010000179.1:0-1710 GCA_031386545.1 Sphingomonadales bacterium | reverse complement strand
ATCGCCCCTTCGGCACCGCCCGCCAGCATCACATCGGCGTCGTCCATCATAATCATCCGCGCGGCATCGCCGATGGAATGCACGCCAGTGGCGCACGCCGTGACGACGGCATGGTTCGGCCCCATCAGGCCGTATTTGATGCTGACCTGCCCCGAGATCAGGTTGATGAGCCGCCCGTGTACAAAGTGCGGCGAAACACGGCTCGGCCCTTTTTCGGCAAGTACCAGCGACTCGCTGGCGATGCCCGGCAGGCCACCGATCCCCGACCCGATTGAACAGCCCATGCGGAGCCGCTCGGCCTCGCTCGCGTCAGTCAGGCCCGCATCCTCAAGCGCCTGACCGGCGGCATCGATGCCATAGATGATGAACGGATCGACCTGGCGCTGGACCTTGTGATCCACCCGCAAATTCGGGTCGAAGCCATAGTCGTGGTCGGCGGGCTTCACCTCGCACGCAATCGTGCATTTCTGGTCCGAAGGATCAAAGCGCGTAATCCGCGCCGCGCCCGATTTCGACGCCAATATATTGGCCCAGCTGGTTTCGACATCGCCCCCCAACGGAGTGACAAGGCCAAGGCCGGTTACAACCACACGACGCATAGCAATCCCCCTTAGACCCTGTTTCGCATAGTTGGCGGCGTCGCGACGTGCCCGGTGGATTTCACAGGGCAACCCCGAAGGGGCGGGCGCCTTTTGATGCAGAGCAGCGTCGTTCGTCGGTCGCGGGGGCGATGCCCCGCTCGCGTCCTCGCTCCTCGCCCCGCACCAAAATCCGCTCCGTCACGATGCCTCCAACTAAGTGAAACAGGGTCTCCACGCAAAACAGGCCCGACCCGCATGGGGCCGAGCCTGTTCAAGCCGTAAGCCAGACTTGAAAAAGCCTCAGCCCTTGTTGGCATCAATGAAGGAGATCGCGTCCTTGACGGTCGAAATCTTCTCGGCCGCATCGTCAGGAATCTCGACGCCGAATTCTTCTTCGAACGCCATGACCAGCTCGACGATGTCGAGGCTGTCCGCGCCCAGATCGTCGATGAAGCTCGACTCCTCGGTCACCTTGTCTGCATCAACGCCGAGATGCTCGACGACGATCTTCTTCACCCGGTCGGCGGTCTCGCTCATGAAGGGTCCTTCTCGTTCATGTGTGTGTAATATTGAAACTCAGCCCTAATGAGGCCGAAAGGGGGGCGCAAGGGGGGTGTCGCTATCCCTTCCCCAGCACATGGTCGACCAGCGCACCGAGCGACTTGAACCCGCTTGTCGCAATGCCCTCTCCCGTGACGCCGCCCGGCACCCATGCCCGCTCGAAACCGAGCTTGGCCGATTCCTTGAGGCGCAACCCGCCGTGTGCCACCGGGCGTACTTCGCCCGACAGCGCGACTTCGCCGAATACCACGACATCGGCGGGGACCGGCCGCTCCGAAAACGCGCTGACCAGTGCTGCGGCCACCGCCAGATCGGCCGCCGGATCGGTCAGGCGATACCCGCCTGCAATGTTCAGATAGACCTCTGCCGATGACAGCGACAGTCCGCACCGCGCCTCCAGCACCGCGAGAATCATCGCCAGCCGCCCCGAGTCCCAGCCCACGACCGCGCGGCGCGGCGTCGCCCCGCTCGCCAGCCGTACCGTCAGCGCCTGCACCTCGACCAGCACGGGCCGCGTCCCCTCCAGCGCCGGAAACACCGCTGTGCCCGTCACCGATTCGCCCCGCGT
>JANNCK010000154.1:0-5832 GCA_031386545.1 Sphingomonadales bacterium | reverse complement strand
TCGCTGTTCCTGTCGGGTGGCACGAACGCGGTCGGTCGCGGCGGATGCTATGCGATCACGCACAAGGACGGGCATGACGAGGCGGCAACGGGATTCTCGGTTTATCCGGACAGTTTCGCGTAGATCAGCGCGCGAAAATCCGCTTTAGCCACGCATCGACGGTTGCCGTCGGCGCGTAGCTGGGGTCACCCAAGCGGCGGTTTATCTCGGCATGACCCTTCAGGCCCTCGCCGGGGAAGCTGCCGATCTCGACCCTGCTGCCGCCAGATTTCAATGCAGCGCCTAGTGCCTTCGCCTGGCGGATACCGTCGGGGCGCTGGACGTGGAGCAGCAGAAATTCCGGCACGTTTGGCGCACCCGCTTGAAAGGTCGGCGACAAGGCCTTCTGCCGCGCGGAGTTGGTGCCGAAGACCTGACTATAGGTGCTTTGCATGATCTGCGGGCCATCGGCCATTTGCGCAGGCACGTCATAGGCCGCGCCATCGATGGGGATTACGCCCGAGATATTGACGAGTGAAAGGCCCACACCCCTCAAATAGCGTTCGTCGGTGCCGACCAGTGCGACGAGATGGGCACCAGCGCTATGGCCCATCAGCACGACGCGCCGGGGATCGATGTCGGCCCGCGCCAGCAGCCCCTTGACCGCTGATGCGACATCGGCAGCTTGCTGTTCGACCGTCGCGGCGGGCACGAGGCGGTAGTTGATAGATGCGAAAGCATAGCCCTGCGCGGGGTAGTGTTCGGGCTTGAAGCGACCGGTCGCGTTGTCCTTGCTGCCGCGTTTCCAGCCGCCGCCGTGGACGAAGACGATGAGCGGGGCCTTGCCGCCTTTGGCCGAGGGCCAGACGTCGAGCACCTGCGCCGGGTCGGTGCCGTACGACAGCGCCTGCGCGCCCCCGAGTAGTTTCGCCGTGTCGCCCGTGCGCTTGGCGACCGCCGACAGGATTTCGTCCCGGCACCCGTCTGACAGTGCCTGGTATCTCTGCGTCAGGCAGCTGCGGATGCCCGCGCGTCCGCCCGAAAGACCGCATAGCGAAACCACTTCGCGGCGGCATTCGCGTGACACGCCCGCGCCGGGACGCTGGGCTAGAGCGATGCTGCCGAGCATGCCCGTTCCCACAGCAACGCCCAGCATCAGACGGACAGCGCGTTTGGTCATTTCGGTTGGGGTGCGGGCTGCGGATCGGTGGTCATCGCACCGGGCGCCGCCATATCACCATTCCCGCGAGCCCCCTGGCGGGCGGCCCGGGCTGCGGCGATTTCCTTCTGGCAGTCCGCCGACAGCTTGTCGCGACTGGCGATCATGCAGGCGCGCCGCGCGTCGCGGTCGCCGGTGGGGGGACAGAGCTTCATGACTTCGGCGCGGCAAGCCTCCGACAGCATCGGGCGCGGCGGAGCATTCTGCGCACTGGCGGCGGTGGCGAGGGCGAGAAGGACAAAACTGGCAATCAGACGCATCGACACTACTCCCTAAGCCACCGGATTTTTCACGGCGGTTGTCGAGCAGTTTACGCGCCGCAGCGGATTTCCCTTTGCTGAATGCGGGACGACTGGCGCGCGCAGTTCACTTCTCGCCGGTGAATCGCTTTACTTTATTGGGCAGATCCTTGCCCTTGGTCCGGCGCGACGGGACTTGCACCGGGTTCTTCTTTTTCCACGCGGCCCAGGTCATCGGGCCGTCGGGGGTGTCGATCATCCGGTCGTCGAGCGATTCAGTCATAGCCGCGGCCTCCTGCGCCTGTCTTTAACGCGGAATTCGGCGCGCGAACCCCCTTAAAACTGGACGTCGGCGCTGTGCATCAATACGGACGCGGCGAACAAGTTCTGACAGCAAAAGTGGAGACCTAGTGGCCAACGTCACCGTAATCGGCGCGCAATGGGGCGACGAAGGCAAGGGCAAGATCGTCGACTGGCTCGCCAGCCGCGCCGATGTCGTCGTCCGCTTTCAGGGCGGACATAACGCCGGACACACGCTCGTCGTCGATGGCGCGGTCTATAAACTAAGTCTGCTCCCCTCGGGCATCGTGCGTGGGACGCTGTCAGTGATTGGTAATGGCGTGGTGCTAGACCCGTGGCATTTCCGTGACGAGATCAACAAGCTGGCGGGGCAGGGCGTCACAATCACGCCGGAAAACCTCCACTTGGCCGAAACCTGCCCGCTGATCCTGCCGTTCCACCGTGACCTTGACGGGTTGCGCGAAGATGCGAGTGGCGCAGGCAAGATTGGGACGACGCGGCGCGGCATTGGCCCTGCGTACGAAGACAAGGTCGGGCGGCGCTCGATTCGCGTGTGTGATCTGGCGCACCTTGACGATCTGGAACCGCAGCTTGACCGGATTTGCGCGCATCATGATGCGTTGCGCGCCGGGTTTGGCCAGCCACCGATAGATCGAGCGCGTGTCGTTGCCGACCTGCGCGAGATTGCGGACTTCATCCTGCCCTTTGCAAAGCCGGTGTGGCTGACCCTCAACCAGGCGAAAGCGCGCGGGCGGCGGATGTTGTTCGAGGGCGCGCAGGGCGTGCTGCTCGATGTCGATCACGGCACCTATCCGTTCGTGACCAGCTCAAACACGATTGCGGGAACCGCATCGGGTGGGACCGGCCTTGGCCCGAGCGCCGCCGGTTTCGTGCTGGGCATCGTCAAGGCCTATACCACCCGCGTTGGCAGCGGGCCGTTCCCCACCGAACTGGAGGACGAAACCGGCCAGCGGCTGGGCGAGCGTGGCCATGAATTCGGAACAGTGACGGGGCGCAAACGGCGCTGTGGGTGGTTCGATGCGGTGCTGGTGCGCCAGTCGGCGATGGTCAGTGGTATCACCGGCATTGCACTGACCAAGCTCGACGTGCTCGACGGGTTTGAGACGCTGAAGATTTGCACTGGCTATAAACTCGGTGATCGCACCCTCGATTATTTGCCGCCGCACGCCGCCGATCAGGCGGGGGTCGTGCCGATCTACGAGGAAATCGAGGGCTGGTCGCAATCAACAGCAGGCGCACGGTCGTGGGCCGACCTGCCCGCACAGGCGATCAAATATATCCGCCGGGTCGAGGAATTGATCCAGTGCCCGGTCGCGCTCGTAAGCACGTCGCCGGAACGAGAGGACACGATCCTAGTGCGCGACCCGTTCGCGGATTGATCGCGTAAAGTAGGGACTGTCCCTATTTTACGCTTCTGCGTTACATTTAGCGGCGTACCATTCCCGGAATCAGGATGGCATCGACCAGCCACCAGATGCCGAGCACGCCCCAGATCAGGAAACCCAAGCCGAACCAGAAGGTCAGCCAGCCGAGACCGTTGAGCAGCAGCATCGCAAAACCGCTGCCGACATTGCCGGTCAGGAAGCGGTGGACGCCGAACATGCCGAGAAAAAACCACGCGACATAGACGAGGATTGTCGTCCCCGTTGCGTCGGCATTGGTGCGGTCGATGATGGCCATATCAGCTCCTATTACTGTGTTAGCCATATAGGACGCTGTTGGGCGCTGCCAAGGGGGTTGCGCGCAATAGGGTTGTGCGTCGACGGTGAGATTCGGGAGAGGGTCGCCGACGCACAACAGCTTAACGTATCAGAGGCGTAATTCCGTTGCGTCGTTTGGCACTTTTTCGGCTGGACCGGTCGGCCTAGTCGGCAGCCCGCAGCCTTGTGCGGGCCAGAAGGGCATTTGCCATATCGACGAACTCAAGCCGCGCCGGATGGCGGACAATGAACAGCATCGCCGCCCAGCACAGGCATCCCGCGAGCGCCAGCATGGCGAGCATCGCAAAACCGATCGACGCGGGGCTGGTCCACCCGCGATAGGCGAGCAGCAAGGGAGCAATTGTGGCCAGGGTACAGGCAAGGCTCTTGGCATAGACAGACAGCATTTCGCGCCAGTGAAAGCCGATCAGGCTGCGCATGAAGCCGGCATAAACCGCATACCAGAGGATGCCGTACCCGATCCGTGACGCCGCTGCCCACTCGACGCTGATCAGTGCTGCGGCGATCATCAGACCCATTGAAATCGCGGTATCAACCAGGTTGAAGACCAGCAGCGTCCGCATTCGCCCGAGTACGATCGGCACATCCATATGGAGCGGCAGTGCGGTGAAGGGGATTTCACTGAGCGCAATCAGGACAAGCAACGGAGCGACCCCGGCCCATACCGGGCCGTAAAGCAGGCTCACAACCGGGACGGCAGCAGCAGCGAGGAAGGCCATGGCGGGCCATGTCGTGACACTATAAGCCGAAACAACCCGCAGATAGGCGGGCGCGAACGGTTCTCCGCGGTCGCGCATCCGGGCAAAAGCGGGAAAGAAAACGCCGCCGATGGCCCCTGACACGAGCTGGCGCAACTGTCCCGACAGGCCAACCGCGCGGCCATAAAGTCCGACCGCGACGAAATCGATCAATCGCCCGATGATGAGTTCGGGCGTGCGGACGCCGAGCGCCCCGCTGAGGATCAGCAAAGAGGAGCCTGAGCCGAATTTCAGGATCGGGGTGAGGCCGTCGAGTTTCAGCGGCAGGCGCGGATGCTCGCCGCTCATCCAGATGCCGAGCAGCGCGCGTGCCGCCGCTTGCGCCACCGTGCCCAGCGCCAGCGACATCGCAGACCAGCCGTTGGCTGCCGCATAAATGGTGACCAGAGCCATAGCGAAGGCCGCGCCGGTGTTGACCACGAACAGCCCCCTGAAATCGAGGCGGCGCTGAAGCAGGGCGGCGGGAACAATGCCGAAAGGAACGAGCAGGTACGAACCCGCGATGACAGCCAGAATCGGGAACAGCCGCCCGTCGCCATAGAAACGTGCAATCGGCCAAGCGAGCGCAGCAATGAGCGTGCCGATCCCCAGCGCAATCACGATCGAGACTGAAAAGCACCGCCGCAACTGGGCGTCGTCGAGGTTGGCCTCGCCCGAAATGTAGCGGCCGATACCAAAATCCTGAAACACCGCGACCATCATTGCGGCGGCAAGCGCGGTCCCGAACAGGCCGACTTCGCCAGGCGTCAGGAAAAACCGCGAGATGATGACCGATGTCGCAAACTGGGCGATGAACACCACATATTGCGCGGCCATACCCCAGACGGCGGCGGTCCGAACCGAGGGTGTGGTTGACGCGCCCGAACTCATTTCGACAGTAGCGCTGACGCAAGCCGCATGGCGCGGGCGGGTTCGCCGAGCGTGAGAAGCCGGACAACTGTTCGCCATAGCCCGTCGGTCGCCCCGTCATCGGCGATATGGGCCAGCATCAGCTCGAAACCTTCGCCGCGCAGTGCCGCCGGTGTGTAGACAATCCCCAATACTATTTTTTCGCGGACCGCGCGAAACACGCCAGCGCGTCCGAACAGCGTGTCGAGCTGGTCGATCGGTGGCAGCGTGTCGAGTGACTCGGTCGGGTCCGGGCGACCTGCTTCACGCTCGACATGGGCCTGCCAAGCGACCGCCGCACCGATTTTCTGGACATAAGCGTGGCGGGTACTGACCTGCGTTTGGCTATGTCGATAAAGCAGGAGCCGGTCTGCCAGATTTGCCATCTTCACATGTTCCGACAGGCGCAACCACAGATCGTAATCTTCGCAGTGGCGATACGCCCGGTAATAGCCACCGACATCACGCACGACGTCCCGACGCATCATGACCGACGGGTGGCACAGCGGAGGGCCGTTTTTCATGTCTTCCAAGATGGCCTCGGTCGAGACGACGTTCTCGAATCGGTAGCTGCTCGGGCTGCCGTCTTCCTCGATCACGGTGCAACCAGTCCCCAGCACGCCGATGTCCGGATTCGCGTCGAGAAACGCGATCTGGCGGGCAAAGCGCTCGGGCAGGGCAATGTCGTCTCCATCCATGCGCGCGAT
>JANNCK010000082.1:0-5702 GCA_031386545.1 Sphingomonadales bacterium | reverse complement strand
CGCACGGGTACCGGGTAGAAAGCGCGGCGCACCTCGACGAACTGCTGGCGCTGACCGGCAAGACCCCGGGGGTGCATTTGATCGAAGTGCCGGTCGATTATTCGGACAATGACCGAATTTTGAACAAGGACATCAAGGAATTGTCGAAGGCGGTTTGACCTTCTCCCTCTCCCCTATGGGGAGAGGGTCGGGGAGAGGGGCAGTCTTTCTCCGAGAGGGATGCGATCATTTGGAGGGTGCACTGCCCCTCTCCCCTGCCCTCTCCCCATAGGGGAGAGGGAGAAGGAACGAGAATGCTCAAGTCCATCTACCCCCTCTACCTCGCGAACGAAGCACAACAGCCGAACACCGACCTCGCGGTGACCGATAAGTTCACCGGCGAAGTCGCGTTCCGCTGCGCGCAGGCCGATGCCGCGACGATCGACGCGGGCATCGCGGCGGCGGTCGAGGCCGCCGAGCCGATGGCGCGGATGGCGGCGTACGAACGGCAGGCGGTGCTCCAGCACTGCGTCGACCGGTTCAAGGCGCGGTTCGACGAACTGGCCTATGCGCTGTGTGTCGAGGCAGGGAAGCCGATCAAGGACAGCGAGGGCGAAGTCGGTCGCCTCATCGACACGTTCCGCATCGCCGCCGAGGAAAGCGTGCGGATGACGGGCGAAGTCCAGCCGCTCGATATTTCGCCGCGCGCACGCGGCTATCAGGGCATCTGGAAGCGCGTCCCCATCGGCCCGTGCAGTTTCATTTCGCCGTTCAACTTTCCGCTCAACCTCGCCGCGCACAAGATTGCGCCTGCGATTGCGGTCGGTTGTCCGTTCGTGATGAAGCCCGCGAGCCGCACCCCGCTGGGCGCGATCATCATGGGCGAAGTGCTGGCCGAAACGAATCTTCCCAAGGGCGCGTTCTCGATTCTGCCCGCGCACCGCGACGGGGCAGACATGTTTACCGAGGACGACCGGCTGAAACTGCTCAGCTTCACCGGCTCGCCCGACGTCGGTTGGGCGCTGAAGGCCAAGGCGGGCAAGAAAAAGGTCGTCCTCGAGCTCGGCGGTAATGCGGCGGTGATCGTAGATCATGACGCCGACCTCGACGATGCGTTGGAGCGTGTGATTTTCGGTGCGTTCTACCAGTCGGGCCAATCGTGCATTGGCGTGCAACGGATCATCATCCACGCCGACATCTATGATAAATTCCGCGACATGCTGGTCGCGCGCACCAAGACATTGGTCTCGGGCGATCCAAAGGACCGCAACACCTTCATCGGTCCGATGATCGACGTGAAAGAGGCGAGCCGCCTCGATGGCTGGGTGCAGGAAGCTGTCGCTGCGGGCGCGACATTGCTGTGCGGCGGCAAGCGCGAAGGCGCCATGCTGGAGGCAACCTTGCTCGAAAACACCCCGCGCTCGGCCAAGGCCTATACCGAAGAAGCCTTCGGCCCCGTCGCGTTGCTTAGCAAGTTCACTGATTTCAACGCAGCCCTCGACGAGGTCAACGACAGCAAATTCGGATTGCAGGCGGGCATTTTTACCCGCGATCTGTTCAAGACGCTCGATGCGTGGGACCGGCTCGATGTCGGCGGTGTCGTCATCAACGACGTGCCGAGCTACCGCGTCGACAACATGCCCTACGGCGGGGTCAAGGACTCCGGCCTTGGCCGCGAAGGCATCAAGTTTGCGATGGAGGACATGACCGAGATTCGAAATCTGGTGATCCGCCGTAAATAGGCCACTCAAATGAGCGGCCCAAATAAGCAGAGTGCGGGTTGCGGGAATCAGCCGCGGCGCTAGAGTTGTGTCCATAAAAACAAAGGGTCGCCGCCAATAAATAGCGTCCAGCGCGCGAGCGTCGGATTTGGGGGTAAGCGGTGCGGAAGTTGATCGTCGCGTCATTACGGCATCGCACGGCGTTGGCTGCGTCGGTCGTCTGCCTGTGCCTCGCGGTCATCGCCTTGCTGATCGGTGCGCGCCCTGCCGTTGCGACCCTTCCCAATGACGCGGTTCACCTCGGCGTGGCCTCCTGCGCGGGAACGACCTGCCACGGCCGGCAGCTCGCCGATGGCAAGATCGTGCGGCAGGACGAACTCGCGCGCTGGCAGGAACCCTCGACACCGGGCGGCGCACATTCGCGCGCGTTCGCCGTTCTCAGCGAACCACGGGGAAAACAGATCGCGGCGCGGCTCGGCATCGGACCCGCGACATCAGCGACCGAATGCCTCGGCTGCCACACTGACTATCCCGCCGCCAATTTGCGCGGCGGCCAGTGGCGCGCCAGCGACGGTGTGGGCTGCGAAAGCTGCCACGGCGGCGCGCAACCGTGGATTGCATCGCACTATGCGATCGGCGGCACCCACGCGGCGAACGTCTCGCACGGCATGATCCCGCTCGACCGGCCTGCCGTCAAGGCGGCGGTTTGCCTCGATTGCCACTTCGGCAGCGCGGATGGCGGGCAGTTCGTCACCCACCGGATCATGGCGGCGGGGCATCCGCGCATCAGTTTCGAACTCGACCTGTTCTCGACGCTTACGCAGCATCACAACGAAGATGCCGATTATGCAGCGCGCAAGGGCCGCACCAACAACGTCCGCGTGTGGGCAGTCGGGCAAGCGATGGCGCTCGACCGTGCATTGTCGCTCTACGCCAACCCAACACTGGCAACGAACGGCGCGTTCCCCGAACTCTATTTTTTCGATTGCCACAGTTGCCACCGCCGAATCGAGGATACGGCGACGTTCAGGCCGACCGCGCTCGATAATCCGTCACGCCCGGTGCCGCCGGGGACAATACCGTTCAACGACGAGAATATGATTATGCTGGCGGCGGCAGCAAAGATCGCTGCACCATCGCTGGCTGCGCGGCTCGACGCCGACAGCCGCGCTTTCCACCGCGCCAATACCGAGAGCCGGGCAGCGGCAGTGGCAGCGGGCGCGAAATTGCGGGCGACGGCACAGGCGCTGGCGCAGGTATTTGGCGCGACCGGCTTTGACCGCGCGCAGACAATGGCAATCGTGAACACCATCGCGGGCGAGGCGATTTCACCGCGCTTCACCGATTATACCGGCAGCGCCCAGTCGGTGATGGCGGTCGATACGCTGGTCAATGCGATGGTCAGCGCGGGGCAGCTTCCCGCAGGGTCGGCGCAGGCCGTCCGCGGCGACATCAACCGCGCCTATGCGGCGGTGCGCGACCCGAATGACTATCGCCCGCTCGAATTCCGTCGTGCGCTGGGCAGTGCGGTGCGGACCATCGGGACGCTGCGGTGAGGGGTATCGTCGCCAGTATAACAACGCTCGCCTTCCTGCTCGCTTCCTGCGGCGGATCGGATTCGTCACCGAGCGCCGCTGTGACGCCCCCGCCCTCGCCTACACCGACTGCACTCTACGCCGTTCCTGCACAGGAATCGCTGAGCGTCACCGATGTCCAGACGATCATCGCCGGGGCCGCGGCAGAGGCGACCGCGCGCAGCCTGCCTGCGATTATCGCTGTCACCGACCGCGTCGGCAATGTCCTGGCGGTCTATGCGATGACCGGTGCACGCCCGACTGCGCTCACCACACCCGCCCCCAATGGGGTCAGCATCGACATCCAGAACCAGACGATCCCGGCTGGCGGCGGGGCCATCTCCAAGGCTATTACCGGGGCATATCTATCGTCAGGCGGCAATGCGTTTTCGACGCGCACCGCCAGCCAGATCGTCCAGCAGCATTTCCCGCCTGCACCGACCACCGTCGGTCTCGAAAGCGGGCCACTATACGGCGTGCAATTCAGCCAGCTTCCGTGTTCCGACCTGTCGGCACGCTTCGGCAGCGGCAGCCCGATGATCGGGCCAAAACGCTCGCCACTCGGCTTGGCGGCGGATACGGGCGGGTTCCCGCTCTACAAGAATGGCGTCCTTGTCGGCGGCATCGGTGTGATGGCGGACGGGGTGTATGGCTTTGACGTCAATATCCTTGATGTGGACAGCGATGCGGAGGAGTTCATCGCGCTGGCGGGCACTGTCGGCTTCGACGCGCCCGAAACGATCCGCGCCGAACGGATCAGCGTTGACGGCACGACTTTGCGCTACAGCGACGCGACCGTTGCGGGATTGCGGCGGACCAGCGTGCCCGCCTTTGCCAGTGTCGCTGGCAGCACAATACCCGTGCGCGGCTACTCGGCCGGGGCGATCATTGCAGGCGCGGCTTACGGGAGCGAAGCGTCGGGTGTGCGCGCCGCCACCACCGCAGAATTCACCAACCGTGATGCGTTCATCCTGACCGACGGCGCTGGAGCGCAGCGCTTCCCCGTCCGTGCCGGCACCGACACCGGCGCAATGACCGCCGCTGAATCGCGCGCACTGCTCGAAGAGGCGTTCACGATCATGTCGCGCGCGCGCGCCCAAATCCGCCGCCCGCTCGACAGCCGGGCGCAGGTCTCGATCAGCCTCGTCGATACCAATGGCGCGGTCCTTGGCGTCGTGCGTTCGCCCGACGCGCCGGTCTTCGGCACCGATGTGTCGCTGCAAAAGGCGCGGACGGCGATGTTCTTTACCAACGCCAACGCGGGCGCGAATTTGCTCGCCGATCCGTCGCCCGGCGTGCGCGCCTATGTCCCCGCGATGCGGACGTTCCTGAACGATCCAGCATCGCTGACCGGCAATTTCGCCTATGGTGCGCGCAGTGTCGGCAATCTGGCGCGGCCCTATTTCCCCGATGGCGAAGTTGCTCGCCCGAACGGGCCGCTGTCGCCGGGGATCGCCCAGTTCAATCCGTTTGCGACCGGCCTCCAGACTGCGCTGGTCGCGACCAACCTTGTCCAGCACCTGACCTTCGTCAACGGCGGGCTGACCGATACGCCGCAGCGGTGCAGCTTCATTCCGGATGCCAGTACGGGACAGAACCGGCTGCAGAACGGCATCCAGATTTTCCCCGGCGGCGTGCCGATTTATCGCGGTAACGTGCTGGTCGGCGGGCTTGGCGTATCGGGCGACGGCATTGACCAGGACGACATGATCGCGTTTCTCGGCGCGCTAAACGGCGGCACCCGCGCGGGGACGGGGATCGGCAATGCGCCCGCTGCGATCCGCACTGACCAGATCGTCGTCGCGCTGTCGAATTCGCCGGGGGTTCGCCTGCGCTATATCGCGTGCCCGTTCGCGCCGTTCCTCGACACGGCTGAAAACAATGTCTGTCAGGGGCGCTGAGCGGTGAGCCTTGATTATCTTGGCGCGGTGCTCACGATGCTGGCAAGCCAGTCAGTCGCGGCTGCACCCCCAGACGACCCCGTGCCGCCGCCAATGGCACGCGAGGACGGCAAGCCGGTAACGCCGCCCAAAAATGCGTTGCCGCCGCAACTGCCCGCGAAAACCAACGCTGGACCGGACGCAGACGCGGCACTCATCGACGGTCGCAGGCGTCCCGGTTTCCGTAACCGGCTCCCTGAACGGCTCCGCCAAGATAATCCCGGCGCGGTGCGCGCGCCGCCGCCCGAAGCCTTTCCGACAACCGAATTTCCGATCCCTGACCGCTACCGCTTGCTGAAGGCGTTCTGCCCGCAGGGCGGCCTGTTCACCGGCATCAACGCAGTCTGCCATTCGACCCGCGATCCGTATAACCAGAACGTTCTGAAGGGCGACCGCCCGTTATGCCTGCCAACCGAAGAGGAACAGCGGCACCGCAAGGAAGCGGGGATTGCCCGCTGCGCGACGCCCAAATTCCTTGGCCTCGACGA
>JANNCK010000119.1:0-5304 GCA_031386545.1 Sphingomonadales bacterium | reverse complement strand
GAATACGCCGCCCGCGCCGGGCCAATGGCGCGGATCACCCCGAAATAACAGGTAAAGGCAATCGCGCTGGCAAATACACCGAGATAGACGACCCCCAGCCAATAGGCCGGACGCGGCTCGAACACCGGCCCGCCCACCGTGGCAAGCGCCAGCCCCACATTCATCAGCCCGCCCCACAACATGCCCCACGCCAGCACCGACGCCATCGGCAGGGCGCGCGCCCGTTCCGTCCCCTGCATGATATTGGCGACTGATGCCGACACCAGCCCCAGCAGCGTCAATGTGGTCCCGAGCAATGTTGCATCGGCGCTTGCCCCGTCGCCGCGTACCTCTTGCACGATCAGCAGGGCAACCCCGACGAGCGCAACCCCCGACCCGACGAGAAAACGGCCCGACAAGGGCGACTTCAGGAAAATCCGACCGAGGATCGCATTCGGCACGATCAGCAGGGCAAAGACCACCGCGACCAGCCCCGAGGCGATATGAGCTTCGGCGCGGTAGATGAAATTGAAGTTGAGCACGAACTGCGCGAAGCCGAACAGGGCGGCGAAGATATGACCCTGGCGTCCGATCTTCAGCGGTGCGCGGGTCATAACCGCCCAGATGAACATTGCCGCACCACCAATCAGAAAGCGATAGGCGATGCTCCATGTCGGCGGCACCACGCCCAACTGGTCGCGGATGACAAACCATGTCGACCCCCAGATCACCGTCGCAACGATGAAGGGAACGAGGACGCGGGGGGTGAGGATGAATTGACCGCTCACAAGCGCGCGAGCGCCGAAGCCAGCGCGTCGATCTCCGCCTGCGGCTGGTCCCATGACACGACGAAGCGAACCTCGCCTGCCGCCCAGTCATAGAACTCAAAACCCTGAGCGCGCAGGCTTGCGGCCTCGACAGGAGTCATCTGGGCGAAGACTTCATTGGCCTCGGCCGGATACATCAGGCGCGCCCCGGCGGCGTCGGCAATGTGTGCCGCGCCTGCATTGGCGGCACGCGCATTCGCCAGCCACCGCTCCTCTGCGAGCAGCGCCAGAACTTGCGCGGCGAGGTAGCGGCCCTTTGACGCCAGATGCCCCGCCCGTTTGCGGCGGATGCGGATTTCGTCGGCGATATTGGTATCGAAACACACCAGCACTTCGGCCGACAGCCCGCCATTCTTGATGAAGCCAAAGCTCAGCGCCTCGACCCCCGCGCGCCACGTCAGGTCGGCGGGTGACGCGCCGGTATGGACCACTGCATTGGCAAAGCGCGCGCCATCCATGTGAAAGCGCAGCCCGCGCCCCTTGGCCAGCGCCCCGATGTCCGCGACCTCGGACGGCGCATAGCTGCAGCCATATTCGGTGGCATTGGTGATCGAAATCGCCGCCGGCTGGACGCGGTGGACGTCATCGGCAATCGCATCGAGTCGCGCGACGATGCTCTCCGGCGACAGTTTGGCTCCCGCGCCGTCGGCAAGGATCAGCTTCGCTCCGCCGGTGTAGAATTCCGGCGCGCCCGCTTCGTCATTCTCGATATGCGAATCGCGATGGCACACGATCCCGCGATAGGGCGGACAGAGCGCCGCCAGCGCCAGCGCATTTGCTGCCGTGCCGCTCGACACCCACAGCGCGCGAACCGGCGTTTCAAACAAATCCGAAAACACCGCGTCGAGCGACCCGCTTAGCGCGTCGCCGTCGTAGGCCGTATCGACGTGGTTGGCGCGCGCCATCGCCTCCAGCACAGCAGGATGGACGGCGGCAGCATTGTCAGAGAAAAAGCGCATGGCCCGCCCTTGCGGACCATGCGCGATAAGGTCAATCGGCCAAAGTGTCAGTCGGTCAGGTCGATCCGCGTGCCCGCTACCCAACGATAGACGGTAGCGCCGATGGCCGCACCGATGATCGGGGCAACCCAGAACAGCCAGAGTTGCGACAGGGCAATCCCGCCCTCCAGCAGCGCAGGCCCGGTCGAACGTGCCGGATTAACCGATGTATTGGTTACCGGGATCGAGATCAGGTGAATGAGCGTCAGGCACAGCCCAATGGCCAGCGGCGCCATGCCCGCCGGTGCCCGCTCGTCGGTTGCGCCCATGATAACGAACAGGAACACGGCGGTCAGGACGAGCTCGATCACAAAGGCCGACGTGACATTAAACCCGCCTGGCGAATGGACGCCGAAACCGTTTGAGGCGAGGCCGCTGGCGATGTTCCAGTCGGCCTTTCCGCTCGCCACGACAAACAGCAGCGCCGCCGCCATGATCGCACCGAACACCTGGGCAAAGATATAGCCGGGCACAATCCGCGCCGGAACGCGTCCGCCCAGCCACAGGCCGACAGTGACAGCTGGATTGAGATGGCAGCCCGAAATGTGGCCGATGGCATAGGCCATGGTCACCACAGTCAGCCCGAACGCGAGGCTGACGCCCAACAGTCCGATCCCGACATTGGGAAATGCCGCTGCCAGAACCGCGCTGCCGCAGCCCCCGAACACCAGCCAGAATGTGCCGATTGCCTCGGCAATGAGTGGATTGATCGATTTCATGAAAATGCCCTCCCCGGCGTTTTTACGTTTCGCAGGTGGAACATGACGCAAGGAGGGCGGCGGGGCA
Source organism: Sphingomonadales bacterium (assembly GCA_031386545.1). Taxonomy (GTDB): domain Bacteria; phylum Pseudomonadota; class Alphaproteobacteria; order Sphingomonadales; family Sphingomonadaceae; genus Sphingomonas_O. The sequence continues at coordinate 2,714 of JANNCK010000119.1, read as the reverse complement.
ACGTCAACGATTGTGGAGGGCTTGGCACTCTTGCTCCTCTCCCCTTGTGGGAGAGGATAGCGAAGCTTGGCGGCTTGCCGCTTAGTGTAGCTTGGTGAGGGGTCGGCGGTCGGGTTGTTGCTCCTGCCGACCCCTTACCAACTCCGACTAAGCCTCGCCAAGGAGCGAGGCAAAGTCTGCGTATCCTCTCCCGCAGGGGGAGAGGCGCAAGTCCCCAAAACGGTCAATGGGGGCCGGTGTTGCCACCGACCCCCACTGCGCCGGTTCTTGTCCGGTGCTCTATCGCTTCCAAGCCCAGCCCGAAGACTGTTCTCTTTCCCGACCAAGCCCCTTTCAAGGCCCTGGCGTGCTGCGATCCCTTCGCTTTTCGGTTCGGCTTTCGCTTCCCCGTTAAGACAGCGGCATCGCCCGGTTGTCGCGGCTCTCAAAGGGTCGCGTGACGATGGCTTTCGCCATCATTCCGCTGCGCCTCGCGCCTTTCGTCAACCCCAAGTACCAGTCAGAACGCTTTGCTTTCGACTTGCGTCTTGGCTCCGCGACCGTTGCCGGCCTTGGCATCCGGTGGTTCTTGCGGGCTTTGACCCCCGCCGTCCACTCCGGCTGTGAGAAGAAAGCTGTCACGCTTTTCTGAGTCGCTCCAGCCCCAATCGACACTGTTTTGCCTGTGGATAACGAGGATATCGGGGACAACATCCTGATATCCCTTCATCAAACCTGAACAGGGCCATTCGGCGGGGTTGTTTTGGGTTCATGCAACCAAGCGCACAACGGGTTCGTTACACCGCCACATCCATCTCGACGAACACTTCAAAAGGGAATTTATTATGCGTAATCTGGCTCTCGCCCTCGCTGTGACCGCTATGGTCGCCCCGGCGCTCATCGCACCGACGCCTGCCGAAGCAAAGCGCGTCTATAAGGAATGGCGTGGCAAGGATGGCCGCATGTATTGCCGCCGTACCGATGGCACCACTGGTCTGATTATCGGCGGTGTCGGCGGCGCGCTGATCGGCCGCACCATCGACACCAGTGGTGATCGCACTCTCGGGACGCTCGGCGGTGCTGCCGCAGGGGCGCTGCTAGGCCGCGAAATTGATCGCGCAGGGTCAAAGCGCAAGTGCGTCGCGCGGCGCTAAAGCTTAGCCAGGTTCCGACGCGATCAGCTTAAGCATCGGTTCGGCGTCGCGGGTCAGGCGCTTTACGCGGCCTTCGACCTGCGCGCCGGACGCGACGCTGACCGCGTCATAGCTCAGGTCGCCGTTGATTCGTGCGGTTGCTTCGATCGTGAGTGACTTTGCCGAAACGGTGCCATCGACCGTGCCTGAAATCTGAGCGGTATCGGCAATGATATTGCCACGGACATGGCCCTCGGCCCCCAGTATCAGGCTGGCAGCGGCGACATCGCCCTCGACCGTGCCGTCGATGTGGAGATTACCCGAACCCCCAATGTTGCCGGTGATCGTGACCTCACGCCCGATAAAGCTCAGGTTGCCGCCGCTGTTCCGGGCGGCACCTGCGCCGCTCTCCGTCTTGCCGAACATGGCCATGCCTTCCCCTTTTCACGTTTTCGACTCGCCTTGGCGACGCGGCGAACTTTGGCGTTCGAGCACGTCCTGTGCAAGCGCGATCCCGCCCGAAATCCCCGCCCGGTCGCCCAGCGCGGGCGGGACGACATAATGGTCGCCGTCGATCACGTCGCTGCGAACATAGCCCCCCAGCCAGTGCCGCATCCGTACCGCGACATCGACGTGGAAGCCGGGCGATTTCGCAACGCCCCCGCCAACCACGATTTTGGTCGGTGACAAGGTGACGACAAAGCTCGCCAACCCTTGCCCGAGATCGTCGAGTATCTGTGCGCGCCCCGGATCGTCGGGCGGGACATTGCTCAGCGTCTTGCCCATACGCGCCAGCACGGCGGGGCCGGCTACGAGCCCCTCCAGGCAATCGCCGTGGAACGGACATACGCCCTTGAACACCTCAGCTTCGGGGCGGGTCAGGCGGATATGGCCCATTTCTGGATGCACGAGGCCGTGCAGCGGCTTGCCGTCGATTAACACCCCGCCGCCGACACCCGTACCGACGGTCAGGTACAGGCCGACGTCCGCATCTTGCAGTGCACCCCAGCGATATTCACCCAGCGCCGCGCCGTTGACGTCGGTGTCGAACGCAACCGGTACGTCGAACACTTTGGCAAGGCGGGGCGCAACCGATGTATCGGTCCACCCGGGCTTGGTCGTGCGGGTGATATGCCCCCAGTCGGGACGTGCCGGATCGAGCCCGACCGGCCCGAACGACGCGATGCCGATCGCCGCGAAACTGCCGCGATGCAGGTCAAGAAACGCCTCGACCGACCGCAGTGTTTCTTCGGGGGTAGTGGTCGGGATGATCGTTTCGGCGAGCAGCCGGTCGGGATGTGCGCCAATCGCGATATTGATTTTGGTGCCGCCCATTTCGATGGCAGCAACAACAGCTGACGTGTCACGGATAACGGCGGGCACCGGCGCAATCGTCCGCGGCTTGCCGGCGAGGGTTTCATAATAGGCGAATAAATCAGTGAAATGTTCGTCGATGGTGCGGACGTGCTGGGCGTGGAACAGCGCGCGTTCACGGACATGGTCGCGTGGTGCGGCGGCAAAATCGAGAATGGTGTCGACCAGCGATCCCTTGTCAGCCGATTTGTAAATCCACCCCTCCGACAGCCGCGCATGGTCTGCCCC
>JANNCK010000116.1:0-2830 GCA_031386545.1 Sphingomonadales bacterium | reverse complement strand
CGCCCCGGGCAAATCTACTGGTGCGCAGCCGACATCGGCTGGGTCACAGGACACAGTTATGTCGTTTACGGCCCGCTGATGAACGGCGCGACGACGGTGATGTTCGAGGGCGTGCCGAACTGGCCCGACCACAGCCGATTCTGGCAGATCATCGACAAGCACAAAGTCGAAATCTTTTATGCGGCTCCCACCGCGCTCCGGTCGCTCATGCGCGAAGGTGACGATTACGTTACAAGAACACAGCGTAATTCATTGAAGTTATTGGGAAGTGTCGGTGAGCCAATTAACCCGGAAGCGTGGGACTGGTACCACCGCGTTGTTGGCGAGCGACGCTGCCCTATCGTCGACACCTGGTGGCAAACCGAGACCGGAGCCGCGCTGATTTCGCCACTGCCCGGTGCTACCGCACTCAAACCCGGTTCGGCGACCAAACCCCTGCCCGGTGTTACCGCGCAAATTGTGGATACGGAGGGCGCGGTGCTTAACGGCGCGTGCGAAGGCAATCTGGTGCTGACCACCAGCTGGCCCGGTCAGATGCGCGGCGTATGGGGTGACCCCGACCGGTTTTTCACGACCTATTTCACCACCTACCCCGGCAAATATTTCACCGGCGACGGCGCGCGGCGCGATGCCGATGGCTATTACTGGATCACCGGTCGTGTCGATGACGTCATCAATGTGTCGGGGCACCGGATGGGAACCGCCGAAGTCGAATCGGCGCTCGTGGCACACTCAGCCGTTGCCGAAGCTGCGGTTGTGGGGATGCCGCACGAGATCAAGGGACAGGGCATTTATGCGTTCGTAACGGTGAATGCGGACGTGACGCCCGACTCTGCGCTCCATGCAGAGCTGGTCAAATGGGTCCGCACCGAGATCGGCCCGATTGCCACGCCCGATGCCATCCAGTTCGCACCGGCGCTCCCAAAAACCAGAAGCGGCAAGATTATGCGGCGTATTCTTCGTAAAATTGCTGAAGGTGATGTTTCGACCCTGGGCGACACATCCACCCTCGCCGACCCGTCGGTTATCGACCATCTGATCGCGGGACGCGCAGCATGAGCCTACCGACGCTCGAAGGCGGTCGTGCCGTCATTGGGAACAACTGGCTGCAGGGGCGAACGGCTTATGGCGGCGCGTCGGCGGCGTTGGCGCTATTGTCAGCCAAGGCCGCGTGCGCCGATCTTCCGTCATTGCGCTCGGCCCAGATCGCGTTTGTCGGCCCGCTGTCAGGCGAGGTTGAGACAATGGCCACGCTCCTCCGCCGGGGCAAGAACAGCGCCTTCATCGGTGTCGATGTCAGAGGTGCCGAGGGTGTCGGGCTGCGTGCGTTGTTCTTGTTCATGGCGAGCCGCACCTCGACGATTCGCCACGGGGACTTGTCGATAACCCTGCCCTCAGCACCCGAGGTCGAGGTCATTGACGGCAGCAGCATCGGGCCGGGCTTTCTCCAGCAATTCGAATTTGCGAAAGCGGGCGACCCGGCCATTGGCAACTGGTTGCGTTGGGTACGGCTAAAGGACCGTACGGACCTCGACCCCGAAGTTGAACTCGTCGCCATCGCCGATGCGCTCCCGCCCGCCGCGATGTCGGTGGCCACACAATGGGGACCGGTCTCGACAACGACATGGCAACTCAACCTAGTCTCCGGCGCGCCCGCAACCCGCGACGGGTGGTGGCTACTCGGGGCAGAACTGCTCCATGCTGCTGACGGTAATTCGAGCCAGAACATGACGATCTGGAACCGCGACGGCGCGGCGGTGGGCACAGCGACACAGAGTGTTGCGCTGTTCGTCTGACGTGATGTCGGGCGACTGATAAAATCAATACGCTTAATGACGCGAAAGTCAGATTTTTGCAGCGCGATCCAGTGCCTTGATTACGGTCGATAAATGTGTTGCGTGGAGAAAGCGACCGCCTTGCTCGACAGCTTCGAACCGGCACCCCGGCAATTGTGCACGCCAATAGGATTCGGCATCCTCGGGCCGATACAAAGGGTCGTTAGCGCCGAACAACACAGTCCAGTGACCAGCCCCCTCAACCACGGGCAGGACGTCGCCCCGTGACAAGGCACTATGTTCGGCAACGAAACCGACGCGCCCCTGCGCCGATTGACGCCCACCGCGAATTAATGCTGCCATTTCGTGGGGATCGTCGCACACAAGTAGGTCAATGGCAGAGCCGTGAACGCTGCTCCGCATCATCCGCATGATCGAGTCCGAACTCGTCCGTTGCGACAACAGGAGCGAAACTGCGTCGAGCATTCTGGGCCTGTTGTAGATCATCGCTTTGGTGCGCCCCATCATGCCCCGCCGTGACCGATCCAAGTGTACCGGTGGGTCGGGGCCGAGCAACACCACCCCTGTAATCCGGTCGGATAATGTGGACGCTGTCACTATTGCCGCTTGGGCGCCGCCGCGTGACAGGATGGCGGCGTGCACGATCCCGAGTTCGTCGATCACTTCACGCACGTCAGCGGAAGCCAAATCCCAGATATGCCCACCGGGCATATCGGTCAGCCCGTATCCCGGCCGTTCAATGACGATCGGACGATAGCCGTGCGCAAGAAGTCCTGCGAGCAAGCGCGGCGACTGCGTGCGACCGCCGGTTGACGTGTGAAAGATCAGAACAGGGTAAGCACCGACAGGGCCATGATCGGCAAACGCGATGCGTCCGGGCCGAGATTGACGCCGTAACAGGCGAAGCGGTTCATCGCGTGCCTCGCCGCTGTGCAGTTCGATATCGCACGCCTCGGCAAGGCCCGCGAGCGCATCGACCTCGGCAACCAGCCGCGACAAATCGACGGCAGTGGCGACGTCGCAGGCGAGATAGA
>JANNCK010000083.1:0-11457 GCA_031386545.1 Sphingomonadales bacterium | reverse complement strand
GCTAACGCGGGTCGCTCTTCGCGAAGGGTCGCTCGTCGTCAATTCAAGCCAAGGCGGCGGGACCAAGGACTCGTTCGTGTTGATGGACGACGGGGAAACGGCGTGAGGGTCGGTCGCACTCAAAAGCCCTTCCCCTTCAGGGGAAGGGCTTTTGAGTGCGACCGACCCTCACGCCGTTTCCCCGTCGTTCATCAACACGAACGAGTCCTTGGTCCCGCCGCCTTGGCTTGAATTGACGACGAGCGACCCTTCGCGAAGAGCGACCCGCGTTAGCCCGCCGGGAATGACTTTCACACCCGAAGCGCCGCTCAATACGAACGGGCGAAAATCGACATGCCGGGGCGCGACGCCGCTCTCAACCAACGTCGGCACCGTCGAGAGGGCCAAGGTCGGTTGTGCGATATAGCGATGGGGTTCGGCGATCAGCGCCGCGCGGAAATCCTCGATCTCCTGCTTTGACGCGGTCGGCCCGACCAGCATTCCGTAACCTCCTGAACCGTCAACCAGCTTCACAACCAGTTCGGGCAGATTTTCGAGAACGTATTTCAGCGATTGGGGTTCGCGGCACCGCCATGTTTCGACGATGGGCAATATGGCTTCGCCGCCCGCATAAAACTTCACGATCTCGGGCATATAGCTGTAGATCGCCTTGTCGTCGGCGATGCCGGTTCCCGGCGCATTGACGATGGCGACCTTGCCCGCGCGATAGGCGGCGATCAGGCCGGGCACGCCCAGCATCGAATCAGGGCGGAAGACCAGCGGGTCGATGTAATCATCATCGATGCGGCGATAGATGACATCCACCCGCACGCGCCCCGTGATTGTCCGCATCCAGACGATGTCGTCGTCAACCTGAAGGTCCGCCGCCTCGACCAGTTCGATACCGAGCGAGTCCGCCAGAAAACTATGTTCGTAATAGGCCGAGTTGAACCGGCCGGGTGTCAGGATGACGCAGACCGGATCGCTGCCCGCACCCGCAGGCGCGACCGACCGTAATGTTTCGAGCAGGGCGTCGCCGTAACTATCGACATGCTGGACCCGGTATTGGCGGAACAGCTCGGGACAGAGCCGGATCATCGCCTCGCGATTTTCGAGCATATAGCTGACGCCCGAGGGGGTCCGCGCATTATCCTCCAGCACCCAGAAATCGCCGGGGCCGGTGCGGACCAGGTCGATCCCGCAGATGTGCGACCAGATGCCGTGCGGGGGGCGCGACCCGACGATTTCGCCGCGGAACTGCGGGTTGGCGAGGATCAGTTCGGGCGGAATGATGTTTTCGTCAAGGATGCGACGTGCGCCATAGACATCGTCGAGGAACGCATTGATCGCCTCGACCCGCTGCACGATGCCGACGCTCAGCTTGTCCCATTCCGATTTGGTAAACATGCGCGGCACGATGTCGAACGGGATAATGCGTTCGGCGGCGTCATCATCCCCGTAAACAGCAAAGGTAATGCCCAGCTGGCGAAAGGTCGCCTCGGCTGATTTCTGTCGCCGGTCGAGCTCGGCGCGGGGCGTGTCGGTAAGCCAGTTGGCAAGCCCCGCGAACTCCGGGCGCGCGGTTTGGTCGCTGCTTGTGCCCCAAAGTTCGTCGAATGGCTTTTGCGTCATTGCCGATAGACTGCGCGGCTTCGCGGCGGTGCACAAGAGGGAACGGACTTGGACGTACAGCGTTCACAATACGATACTTTTCTATAGCTGAAACGACTGCAATGCACGCCAAGCCCTTCACCGACGACCATCCGCTTATCGACAGGCTCGAACACTTTATAGCCAACCCCCAGTTCCCATGCGTCGGGGCAAAATCGGCGCTGGCGAAGCGGCAGATCAAGGCCGTGGTCGCCCGGTCGATCACCAGCGGCTGGAATGATCTGACGATCCACGCCGCACTGATGAAATTCGCCGCTGACTATCGCCGCAACCGTCGGTTGTTCCAGTCGCTCGCGGTTATTTTTGAAGGGCCGCGCACGATTGACGAGGCGTGTTTCGAGGAATCGATGTGGAAACGCATCCAGTCAGTGAGCGACAAGGACGTCTGGCTTGGCCAGAAATACGACAAGAGCGTTTCGCCCGATCCCGAAAACCCGCATTTTTCACTCAGCTTTGGCGGCGAAGCTTTTTTCGTCGTCGGCCTGCACCCGCGGGCCAGCCGCAAGGCGCGGCGGTTTGTTGCGCCGACAATGATCTTCAACCTTCACGACCAGTTCGAGCGGCTGCGTGCCGAGGGCCGTTATGAAAAATTGCGCGGCAGTATTCTTCACCGTGACGAGCATTATTCGGGGTCGGTTAATCCGATGCTCGCGCGGCACGGCGAATATTCGGAGGCGCGCCAATATTCGGGGCGCGCGGTCGATAATGATTGGGGGTGTCCGTTCGCCTATCGAGGGAGGCTACGCGATGCTGCTTGAACGAATCCACGCCGCGACCGGTGCCCGGATCGAGCCGAGGTCGGGTGTCGGGTTCACGATGAAGGCGGGGCAAGTCCTGACCGTGACCGATCCGATGGGGCGGCAGGTTGCCGATCTCCTCGCGTTCAATGCCGACAATGTGGGCGAAGCGATCTCTTCGGGCCGGACGCTCGACTATGCGAGCAAGCTTTACCTGACGACGGGGGACACATTGTGGTCGAACCGGTCACGACCGATGCTCGATATTGTCGAGGATACGGTTGGACGGCACGACTTCCTGCTGACACCGTGTTCAAAGGATACGTTCCGGATCATTTATGGACACAAGGAGCCCCATCGCGGGTGTTTCGGGAACCTGGTCGCGGCGCTCGCGTGCTACGGGGTGACCGAGGATATGATCCCGGTCGCGTTCAACTGTTTCATGAACGTGCCGGTCGCAGCGGATGGCAGCTTTGAGGTGCTGCCCCCGCTCAGCCGTGCCGGGGATTATATCCGCTTCAAGGCGAAAATGGATTTGATTATCGGCCTGACCGCCTGTTCGGCGCTGCAGTCGAACGGGGGGAGTTTCAAACCAATTGATTGGGTGGTGGATTAGGCTAGGGCAGCCAGCTCGACATTGACGGCCTGCGCTGCTGTTGCCAGCCGCGCGTCGAAACTTGCGAGCACGAACCCGAACCGTCTGCAAGCAGCGAGATGGATCGCGTCGGGCAGTCGTAGTTTCAATTCCCACCGCCTCACATAGCTCATACCCAACGCGACGTCGCTGGCATCAATCGAGCCGATCCGAGTGGCACTCAATCGCCAAGCGTCGAAACGCTCGCAAAGCTGATCTGCATTCTCGCGCGGTAATGTCTGCATCCGGACCAGCCGCGAAAGCGCGCTCGCCACTTCGCCAGCGGCGAAATCGCTGACGAAAAGCACGTCTCGATTGCGTTCTTCGAAGGAAATGGCGGCGGCGCTGCGATCCTCTGTCACCAGCATGGGAAGGATCGCGCTCGCATCGAGGTAGATCAATCGTCGTCCTCGTACAGCGCGTTTAGCAGATCCACCGACGACACCGGTGAACCCGGCAGACTTTCGCGAAGTTCCTGTAAGCGGTGCCATGCAGATAGATCGTGCGGCACTACCGCTTCAGCGCAAGCAAGCCTGATGACCGGATGTCCGCGCCTGGTGATGACGACTTCCTCGCCCGCGCGCGCCCGATCAATCAATTCCGAAAAACTGTTTTTTGCAGCGGCAACACTGTAGCGAGCCATCATAGCCTCCAATGGCTATCTAGATAGCTATCTCAGACGTTTTACGCAACCTCGGCTATCGGCACTTCGTCGGCGTCGCGCAGGACATAGCCACGGCCCCAGACGGTTTCGATGTAATTGTCGCCGCCACAGGCAAGGCTGAGCTTTTTGCGAAGCTTGCAGATGAACACGTCGATAATCTTGAGTTCGGGTTCGTCCATGCCGCCGTACAGGTGGTTGAGGAACATTTCCTTGGTCAAGGTCGTGCCCTTGCGGAGCGACAATAGTTCCAGCATCGCATATTCCTTGCCGGTCAGGTGGACGCGGCTGCCGTCAACTTCGACGGTCTTGGCATCGAGATTGACTGCGAGCTTGCCGGTGCGGATAACCGATTGGCTGTGCCCCTTTGACCGGCGCACAACGGCGTGGATGCGGGCGACGAGTTCGTCGCGGTGAAAAGGTTTGGTGACATAATCGTCGGCACCAAAGCCGAACGAGCGCACTTTTGAATCCATTTCGCTGATCCCCGACAGGATCAGGACCGGCGTCTGCACCTTGGCGACGCGCAGTTTCTTGAGCACGTCATAGCCGTGCATGTCGGGCAGATTCAGGTCCAGACAGATGATGTCGTAATCATACAGCTTGCCGAGGTCCAAGCCCTCTTCGCCCAGATCCGTTGTATAGACGTTGAACCCCTCCGAAGAGAGCATCAGCTCGATGGCCTTGGCCGTGGTCGGCTCGTCCTCGATCAGCAACACGCGCATATGACGCCCCTTTTCGTATCTATCCCCACACGGCTGCCCAACCGGACCGTACCGCACGACTTCATTAACCAAATACCGAATGAAGGGAAAAGGTTAATTTGCGGTTAACCGGCGGAAATGCGCGAGTCGTTTGACGCCGGACTCGCAAGGGCCTCGACGAGGAAGGCAATCAACGCCTCGACGCGGCGCGGACGGAGACGACCCGGCGGGGTAACAAGATGGAGCGCAGACGATGGCGCATGCCAGTCGGGCAGCACACGGACGATGGTGCCGCTTGCCCGCGCGTCGACCCCGATAAAGTCGGGAAGGCCGACTATGCCGTGCCCTGCAATGACGGCGGGGATCATGACATCGGCATTATTCGCCCGCACCCGGCCGTCCAGATGCACGATAGCCTCTTCGCCGTCACGGATCAGGCGAAGCATCTGCCGCGTGGTCGCATAGCTGTAGCAGAACAGCTGGTGCCCCCGCAGATCGCGGGGATGAGCTGGGGTGCCGTGCCGTTCGAGATAGACGGGCGACGCATAAAGGCCGACTTCGACCTGGCGGAGGGTGCGCGACAACAGGCTTGAATCGCCGAGCGCGCCGATCCGCAATGCGATGTCAAAGCCGTCACCGACCAGATCGACGCGGGCGTCGCTGAGATGCAGGTCAACCGAGACATCGGGATAGGCGTCGAGAAAGCGCGCGATGACCGGGCCGACATGCGACAAGCCAAAGCTCATCGGTACGGCGAGGCGGACGGTGCCGGACGGCAAGCCGGCTTCTTCGCGCGCGCACTCCTCGGCCTCGGTTGCACCTGCGAGGATGGCCTGCGCGCGTTCGACAAGCGCCGCGCCGCTGTCGGTAAGGGCCAGCCGCCGCGAGGTGCGGTGGAACAGGGTGACGCCGAGCCGGACTTCCAGCCGAGTGACAGCTTTCGAGACGGTTGCTTTCGACAGACCGAGCGTTGCCGCCGCAGCGCTGAATGAACGCTGCTCGGCAACGGTCGCGAAAATTGCCCAGCCTTCAAAATCGGGAAGCGCCATTTTGGAAACAGTGCCTTTCGTTTGTTTCTATTTACGAAATGATCGTGACGCCTAAATTGTGGAGCATCAACCCCTGACGGGAGCTATTTCGATGACTGACACAATCACCCTCGACACCAAGCTGATCGACGTCCGCCCCTTTGCCTCGCTGGGTGCGGCCAACCACGGCTGGCTCGATGCGCACCATCATTTCTCGTTCGGCGGCTATCGTGACCCCGCGCGGATGGGCTGGGGCAATATCCGCGTGTGGAACGACGACATGATTGCGCCGAACACGGGCTTTCCGCCCCACCCGCACAGCGACATGGAAATCATCACCTATGTCCGTACCGGCGCGATCACGCACGAGGACTCGATGGGTAACAAGGGCCGCACGCGCGCTGGCGATGTGCAGGTGATGAGCGCCGGTTCGGGCGTCCGCCACGCCGAATTTAACGTTGAGTCAGAGGCAGTGACACTGTTCCAGATCTGGATCGAGCCGACGTCGCGCGGGGGCGAACCTTCCTGGGGAGCAAAACCGTTTCCCAAGGGCGACCGCTCTGGACGCTGGTCGGTGCTGGCGAGTGGGTTCGGTGAAGAAGATGCCCTGCCGATCCGGACCGATGCGCGCGTCATGGGGGCGACACTCAATGCAGGCGAGGCGTTGACCCATGAAGTCGGGGCGGGACGTCACGCCTATCTGGTGCCCGCACTGGGTCGCCTTGAGATCGATGGAACGCCTGCCAACGCCCGTGACGGCGTCGCGCTAGGGGCGGGCAATTACACGATCCGCGCGGTCGAGGACGCCGAAATCGTCCTTGTCGATGCGGCCTGATTTTCAACCATTCCACCAACGGAGACGTCAAATGGCGAAAGTACTGGTCCTCTATTATTCGACCTATGGGCATATCGAGACAATGGCGAATGCGGTTGCCGAAGGCGCGCGCAGCGCCGGGGCCACCGTCGATGTGAAACGTGTACCGGAAACGGTGTCCGAGGAAAGCGCGCGCCGGAACCATTTCAAGCTCGATCAGGCTGCGCCTGTCGCGACCGTCGCCGACCTAGAAAATTATGACGCGATCATTGTCGGCACGGGGACGCGGTTCGGGCGGATCTCGTCGCAGATGGCGGCTTTCCTCGACCAAGCAGGTGGCCTGTGGGCGCGCGGTGCGCTGAACGGCAAGATCGGCGGCGCGTTTACCTCGTCCGCGACGCAGCACGGTGGCAACGAGACGACGTTGTTCTCGATCATCACCAACTTGCTGCATTTCGGGATGACGATTGTCGGCCTCGACTATGGCCATGCCGGTCAGATGGGGCATGAATCTGTCGTCGGTGGCGCACCCTATGGTGCAACAACGATTGCTGGCGGGCAGGGTGAACGCCAGCCAAGCGCGGCGGAACTCGACGGGGCGCGCTATCAGGGTCGCCGTGTTGCCGAAGTCGCTACGAAAGTGTTTGGCTAAAGCCACCAGGCTTTGAATACGCATGGCAGATGTCCTAGGGCGTCTGTCATGCTCCTTGCCGACTGTGTTCTGTTCATCGATGCCGAGGCCATGGTCCTCGACAAGCCGGCGGGTTTGCCGGTCGACCGCCCGCGCGACGGGTCGCTCAGCCTTGAGAATCACATCGATTCATTGCGGTTCGGGTTTGAGCGCCACCCGCAACCGGTCCACCGGCTCGACCGTGACACGTCGGGCTGCCTGTTGCTGGCGCGCAACCCGCGCATCCACAAGAAATTCCAGATGTCGTTTGAAAAGGGCGAGGTCACCAAAACCTATCTCGCGGTACTCGACGGTATTCCGCAGGAAGCCGACGGACGGATCGATCTGCCGCTCAACAAGATCAGCACGGCCAAGGACGGCTGGCGGATGATCGTCGAAAAGCGCGGCAAGGCGTCGGTGACCAACTGGGAAGTCGTGGGCGTTGCCGACGGGCGTGCCCTTGTCCGCTTCACGCCCGAAACGGGACGGACGCACCAGCTGCGCGTCCATGCCGCATCGGGGATCGGCGTGCCGATTCTGGGTGATCCGGTTTACGGGAATGGCGGCACCCAGATGCTGCTCCACGCTTATAGCCTGTCGGTGCCGCGCGATAATCACCCCGCGGTTTCCGCCATCGCACCGCTGCCGCAGCGTTTTATGGATCTCGGTTTTTCCTATGGCTGACGACCCCCCGCCACTGCCCGAAGACGTGCTGGAGGAAGTTTTCCTCGCGGGGACGGGGCCGGGCGGGCAAAACGTCAACAAGGTGGCGACGGCGGTACAAATGCGCCTCGACGTCTATGCGCTGCGGTTGCTGCCGGCGGTGTATGTCCGCCTGAAAACGCTGGCGGGCAGCCGCTGGACCAATGACGGCGAGATCGTGATCATGGCGCGGTCGCACCGGACCCGCGAGGCAAACCGCGCCGATGCGCGCGAACGGCTGGCGGCGCTGGTTGCCAAAGCGCACCGCCTGCCCCAGCGGCGGATCAAGACCAAACCGTCGAAGTCTGCCAAAGAAAAGCGGATGGTCGGAAAGGCGGTGCGCGGCGAAGTGAAACGCGGGCGCGGGAAAGTGGATTTGGACTGATGTACGATTTGAAAACCACCGCGACCGGCAAGCCTGCGCTGTACGGTGACTTGCTGTCCGCTGCCGATGCGCTGACGGCGGGAGAGCCGGACGCGATTGCCAATATGGCCAATGTTGCGGCGTTACTGTTTGACTGGTTGCCAGGGTTGAACTGGGCAGGATTTTACCGAGTTATCAATGACGAACTCGTGCTTGGTCCGTTTCAGGGCAAAGCAGCGTGCATCCGTATTTCTTTTGGCCAAGGGGTGTGCGGCACGGCGGCGGCGACCGGCGCGAGCCAGCTGGTCGAGGATGTCCATGTCTTCCCCGGCCATATCGCTTGCGATGCGGCGAGCCGGTCGGAGCTGGTCGTGCCGGTTATCGCGGGAGGGGCAGTCATTGCCGTGATTGACCTCGACAGCCCCGAACTCGCACGGTTCGATGCCGATGACCGCAGCGGCATCGAGGCGTTGGCGGCGTTACTGGCAGCCCGCATCTGCCCCTGAACGGGACAGTCAAACCCCGTCGGTTACCTTTCAAAATCGGTGGTGAAATGCTAACAGTTCATTAACCAAATGGCGGAAATGCCCGCGTTTTGTGCGAATTGTTACGGAGCATTTACCATGGCAAAGCTTGCAATTGCTGGAATTATCGTCGCGCTGGCCACCGTACCTGGTGCAGCTATGGCACAAATGGACTCGCGAATCGGTGCGCCGCCGATCCTGCCCCAGATGGATCACGCGGGGATGCCAGTGCCGACGGCGATGCCGCACTCGATGCCGCACCCGCGCGGACCCGGCCCGATGGCACAAATGCCCCCCATGGTGCGTCCGATGCCCCCGATGGGTCAGCCCATGAGCCAGCCCGGACCCGGCGGTGACCGCTGGTCATCAGTTCCCGGCGGCTGGAACGCCTATCGTGCGCCGTCCTATGGCTACACGCTGCCGCGTTACTGGGCTGCACCGAACTATTATATTTCCGACTATCAGTCGTTCGGCTTGCCAAGCCCCGCGTCAGGTTATGGGTGGTCGCGCTATTATGATGATATTGTTCTGACCGACCGCTGGGGCCGGGTCTATGACTGGCGTGACGGTCGCGATGCGCGCGAGGGTGACGGTCGTTATGATCGCCCCCGCCGCCGTGACCGCAGCGGTATTGTTGGCGCGATCATCGGTGGTGCGGTTGGTGCGCTGACCGGCAATCTGATTGCCGGAGCGGGTAGCCGTCTGGCTGGTTCGCTGATCGGTGGCGGGCTTGGTGCACTGGCCGGACAGGCTATCGACCGCAGCGGTTCGCGCGGACGCGGCGGTTATGACCAGCGTGGCGGTTACGACCAGCGCGGTGGCTATGAAGGCGGTTACCAGATGAATGGTCCGCATTGGTCCGCCGGTGACTATCATGGCGGATCATATGGCGGCACTTACGGCGGCTGTGGCTGTGGTCAGACGGTGACGACAACGACGACCACCTACGACCGGCCGGTGGTCATGACCAAAGTTAGCTACGTCACCGAATATGTCCGCGTGCCCGCCAAGCACCGGGTCCGTGTGATCCGCACCAAGGACCGCTACCTCGGCGGCAGTTGAGGTTTAGCGGGGCGCAAGCCCGCCGAAGGTGACGAGGCTTTCCGCACCGCTCGCGGACAGAGCCGACACGCCGACGAAAGTGTCATCGACAATGATGCCCTTCAGCGTCGCGCTGGTCAGCGCGCCGGATACATCGCGTGACTGTTCCCATGTCGCGCGGTCGGCACGCCGCCAGCGGATACGGTATCCTGCGGCACCGGTGACGGCGGCCCATTTGACTGTCGTGTCAGTGGCTACTGCGCCTTCGAGAACAACAGAGTTTGGCGCGCCGGGCGCGGCGGCAAGCTGGCGCAGGACGGCGATGTTAAGCGCCGTCACTTTCGCGAGATAGGGGAAGTCCATCCGGTCAGCGGTGTCGCCATAGACGCGGCCATTTTCGGTTCGCAAATTCTGGTGCTGGGCATCGTAATTTTCAACGCCGACGGTGAAGCGCACGGCGGGATAGCCAGCCTCAAGCAGCGCCGTGTGGTCGCCGCCGCGTCCGAACCGGTCGGGACGTCGGACAAGAAAAGCCACCAGCCCGCCCTTTGCGCTGGCCGCGACATCGCCGACCCGCTTGGCGAGCGCGCGTGACGAACTGTCGTCCTCGCCGCCCGATGCGCGGCGCAGCTTCATCGCCGCAAGATCCTCTGACGCGCGTGCGCCTTCGCTGAACACACGGACGCGGTCGGTGACGATGCGACCGTCCTGTCCTTTGATGTTGCCGACAATATCGTTGTTGAGCATCGCCGCGACATTCCAGCCGCGCGCTTTGGCGGTGTCGGCGAGCAATTTCCCGCCCCACAGGCCCTGTTCCTCGCCCGAGAGCACAGCATAGACGATGGTCGCGCTGTGGCGTTCCTTCGACAAAATCCGCGCCGCCTCCATCACCAGCGCGACGCCCGAGGCATCGTCATTTGCGCCCGGTGCGTCGCCAATTGCGTCCATCGCATCCGAATTACGGCTGTCGATATGGCCAGCGACAATGATGATATGACCGGGGTCGCCGGTCCCGCGCTGGATGCCGAGGACGTTCTCGACGATGACGCCCTGCGGTACGCGTGGCCCCTCGAACCGGGCGCTGGGGCGGTCGATGGCGATGCAGCCGCCGCACGCCGCAGATAATGTGGCGAATTCCCCCGCAATCCAGTTGCGCGCCGCACCAATGCCGCGCTTGGGGTCGGTCGTGCTCGAAGCGGTATGACGGGTGCCGAACGCGACGAGCTTTTCGACGGTGGCGCGCAGGGCCGTGGGTTGCGGGGCGGGCGCGGCTGCACCGAGCGCCAGCGCGGGGAGGGGGAGCAGCAAATATTTCATCTCGGTACTCCTAACTCAACCGGTCGAGCGCGTCATGATCCAACCCGCCCGGCACGATCATCACCGGACAGGGCAATTGCCCCGCTTCGGTGGCGAAATGCGACACCAGCGGCCCGGGTGTGCCGGTTGCGGCGGCACCCAGCACCAGTGCGGCGACATTGGGATTATCGGCAATCGCCTTGCGGACCAGATGCACCGGCTCGCCCGCTTCGACCAGAATCGAGGGGTGAATGCCCTGTTCCTCGCTCAACATCCCGGCGGCACCCGCGACCAGGGCCTCGACATGCTGCCGCGCTTCTTCCTCCATCGTCGCCTGTACACCGCTCAACCCGACGAACTCGACCGGCGGGATCAGCGCCAGAATTTGTACCGCCCCGCCGGTTTTTGCCGCGCGCCGCGCCGCAAAGCGCAATGCCACCTCGGCCTCGGGCGTTTCGTCGATAACGACGAGATAGGTCCGCATCGAATTTCTCCCCAGAGTGATAGCTGCACACAGCGGGGCCTTGACCGCAAGCCCCCGTATCGTTGAAGGCTGTTGCGACGCTACGGCCACAAGGATGAGCGATGCCGATTGAGCTAAAGATGCCCGCCCTGTCCCCGACCATGGAGGA
>JANNCK010000078.1:0-12987 GCA_031386545.1 Sphingomonadales bacterium | reverse complement strand
AAGCCGCCATCGATGTCGAGTTCGGACCCGGTGATGTACGGCGCTTCGTCGGAGGCGAGAAACACGCACAGTGCGGCGACTTCTTCGACGGTGCCAAAGCGTTGTAACGGCGTGTCCTTGACCAGCGCGGCCATCTTCGCGCCGCGGTCGGGGCCGTCGCCGATCATCGTTTCCCAAATGGGCGTCAGGATGGCGGCGGGGTGGACCGAGTTACAGCGGATGTTCAGCCCCTGTTGGGCGCACCACAAAGCGACTGATTTGCTGTGGTTGCGGACGGCAGCCTTCGACGAGGCATAGGCCGCTGCGCCGGGAATCCCGACCAGCCCCGACCGCGACGAAATGTTGATGATCGCGCCCGACTTTGCGGGTCGCATCGCGCGGATCGCGTGTTTGCACCCCAGCATCGTGCCGTCGAGATTGACGCGGTGGACCGCGTGCCATTCCGCGAGCGATACGTTTTCAGGGTCGTGCGGACCACTGTCGGGGCCGAAACCGGTGACCCCGGCATTGTTGATCAGCACATCGAGCCGCCCGTGTGCCGCGAGGACTTCGGCGAGGGCTGACTCCCATTGCACTTCGTCACCGACGTCGAGGGCATGAAAATGATGTTGAGGTCCGAGCGCATCGGCGAGCGCCTGACCGGAATCACTGTCGATGTCAGTCACCCACACCGTCGCGCCCTCGTGGGCAAAGGCGGTGGCGATAGCTGCGCCGATGCCTTGGGCTGCGCCGGTCACCAGCGCGATCTTGTCTTTCAGCCTTGGCATATCGACGCCCTAGCGGCTTCCCCGACCCAAGTCTCATATTTCGCTGTCCTACAACTCATGAATATGGCTACGCATATCCGCCATGGACCGATGCAGAACACTTCCCGTTATTTCGTCGCTCGCCGGAAACGGTTCGTCTGACGTTTTCGATGACATAGTGAGACTTTCGTGACCTTCGCGCTCGACCGACTCGACCTTGATGCCTTCGTTGCCGCCACGCTTGCCGAAGACCTTGGCAGCCCGCCGCGCGATGTGACGTCGGAAAGCGTCATCCCTGCGGACGCGCGGTTTACGGGCGTGATGGACAGCCGCGACGCCTTTGTCGTCGCGGGCCTGCCGATTGCCGAGGCGTTCTTCCGGGCGCTCGATCCTGCGGTCGAGATCGAACTGCTGGTCGGGGAGGGTGAAGCCGCTGCGCCCGGTACGGACCTGATGCGGCTGTCGGGTAATGCCCGGGCGCTGCTGACCGGCGAGCGGTCGGCGCTTAATACGGTGCAGCACCTGTCGGGGATTGCGACGATGACGCGCGCCTATGTAACGGCGATTGCGGACACGGGCTGTACATTGCTCGACACGCGCAAGACCATTCCGGGGCTGCGCGTACTGGAAAAATACGCGACGCGGATGGGCGGGGCGACCAACCACCGGATGGGCCTGTGGGATGCTGCGATGATTAAGGACAACCATGTCGCGGTCGCAGGGTCGGTGGGCGAGGCGACACGACGGGCGAAAGCAGCTGGGGTCAAACACATCATTGTCGAGGTCGACCGGATCGACCAGATCGCGCCCGCACTGGCGGCGGGGGCGACGCATTTGCTGCTCGACAATATGGACGCTGCGACGTTGCGCCAGGCTGTCGCGCTGGTTGCGGGTCGCGTGCCGACTGAGGCGTCGGGCGGCGTGACGCTGGAAACGATCCGCGCCAAGGCGGACACTGGTGTGACCTACATTTCGGTCGGACGCCTGACCCAAAGTGCACCCGCTGCCGATATTGGCTTGGATTTCGCGCTGGCGTGACTAGGCTGGGGTGAGAACAATGGGGAGCAACATCATGGACCGTCCGCAATCGATCATCTGGTTCGAACGCCTGTATCTGGGCGGGGTCGCACTCGGATTGGCCAATACCGCGTATCGCTGGTCGGCGATTCAGGAACAGGTCGCGGCGACGCCGAACAGCGCGATGTTGCCGAGCTGGTTCATGGGCGCGACGATTGCCATCGGCATCGGGATCAACTTCCTGCTTTGGTATTTCGTCGCGATGCGCGGATCGGTCGTGGCGAAATGGATTGTGACCGTGTTGTTCGGCATCGGTGTGATTGGGGTGCTGCGCGCGTTGACCGTCGGTGAGCTACCCGCAACGATGAATGCCGTCGCGGCAGTGGTTTTGGCGCTGCAAGCGGGGGCGGTATTCATGCTGTTCCGGCCCGATGCCAAGCCGTGGTTTGGGGGCAGTGCGGGTTGATGGCGGCGTGACACAGGCCGAACGTCCTGTTTCGTTGACATGGTTCGACCGGCTGTTCGCTGTGCTGGTCGTGCTCATTGCCATTAATTCTGCCTTGCGCTGGCGCTTGGCGGTATCGGTCATGCGGGCAGACGACGGGGCAACGAGCACAGTTATCGACAATGCCGAAACAATCGTCGGCGTCGTGTTTGCTGGTGTGATCGGCCTTCTGACGCTGGTCTGGTGGCTTGCGTCACGTCGCCGTTCGCGCATCGCATGGCTGTCGCTTTCAGCGATTTTCCTCATCATGGCGACTGTCGGCACCTACAATTTCTCCACGCAAGTCTATTCGTGGCAGCTTACGATGTGGTCGTCGGCGGCTCAAATTTGCGCCTACTTCGCGGGTTTTTTCCTGCTTATGCTACCCTCGACGTGGCGCTGGTTCCGGCAGGACATCGCCGGCGGTCAGTTGAAGGATACCTTCTCCTGAAGTTGCTTGCCCTTATTGCGCTGGCAGGCCTTGCGGGCACTGCCCACGCCCAGCCACTCACTTGCGCCGTTCCGGCCCAGATCGAGCGCCCGCGCCCCGACACGCCCGATGCCCGCCAGCCGCGCCGCATCGTGCCGACCGCGAGCCATACGCTCGCGCTCAGCTGGGCACCGCAATATTGCCGCGAACGGGGGGCGACGGGGTTCCAGTGCGGCCGCCCTGACTCCGGGGGCAACCGTTTCGGCTTTATCCTCCACGGCCTGTGGCCCGAAGGGGCAGGGCGTGAATGGCCGCAATATTGCCGCCCGGTCGAGTTGCTGTCGGAGGCTACGATCCGTGCCAATCTTTGTGCAACGCCTTCGGCCCAACTGCTCCAGCACGAATGGGCCAAGCACGGCAGTTGCATGGCGGGCAGTGCCGACGACTATTTCCGCCGTGCGGCCGCGCTGTTCGGGCGCTTGCGCTATCCCGATATGAACGCACTCTCGCGGCGCAGTGGATTGACGGTCGGGGTACTGACGGCTGCCGTGGCGCGCGCCAATCCGGAGATTACGCCCGCCATGGTTCGGGTGCGCCTGACGCGCGGCGGCTGGCTCGATGAGGTTTGGATTTGCCACGGCCTCGACTTTCGCCCGGCGCGCTGCACCCGCACGAACGACGGTACCGCAGCGGCGTCGACCCGGCTGAGGATATGGCGCGACGAGCGTTAGCCGTCGATGATCGCCGTGCCGGGGTGATGCTTGTCCAAGTGCTTCTTGATAATCTTCAAATTGCGGGTGTTCGACCGGAAGAAGAAGTCAGGGACAGCACCCACGAGAGGAATTGCGCCCATCAGCGCATCGACACCGATGTTCCCCGCTATGCGGAGATAGGCGTGCTTGGGCATCCCCAGATTGCGTGCCTCCCACGCCAGATAGCTGCCCATGATTGCCGCGATAACGCTGCCGCCGACGGGAATGAAATCGAGCAGCACGTCGAGCCCGAAGCGGCGGCTGGTGCCGGGGATGACGAACAGCCCCTCAAGCAATTTTTCCATAGCCTCGATCCGGCGGCGGACCGCGGCGGGGTGGGTACCGCCGATCCCCGCCTTAGCGGTCAACACATCGAAATCGACAGAATTGGCCATCGGTGTCGAGCTCCTTCTATGAGGAATATGGGGGATGTGTCGGCGATTGCCAGCACTGACAGGCCGCCACGCCTTGGAAACAGCGCGGTGTGACAGTTTTCAACAAACCCGTGATGCGCTCAGTTCGCGGCGGCGCGGGGCGGGCGAAGCTCGTTCAGAGCGTGCATCCCCAGCACATTTTCCTTCCATCTGGTCAGCGACGGGTCGACCAGCAGCCAGCGCACAGGGACGCCGAGCGGAATGAAACTCGCCCGCGCGGTCAGATTGGCATCGGCATCGGCAATCCGCGCGGCGCGGGCCTCTAGTGTTGTGGCGTTGCGCGACGCAATAAGGGCACTATCGCCCTTGCCGTCACAGACCAGCCCCGCCGCACACGACAGGCGGGTAAGGAACCAGTTGGCGCTGGTGTTGGGGGCAATCGCATCGATCAGACGCAAATCGGCGTTGGCTGTGTGAAGCGGGACGACGACGGCACGCACGCCAATCCGTCGCCAATCGGATGAGATCCGCGCAAACAGCAAGCGCATGCCCGGTCCGGCTGGCATCGCGACCCGCAGCACGGGGGGAGTCCGGCCACCGCTGCGCCAATCGGCAACGCGTTCGGCGGCGGCGGCACGGCGTTGGGCAACCGTATTGCTTGCCCATTCAGGCCGTACCGGTGGGATGGCGCTGTCCAATTGGGCGGGGAGGACCGTGTTGGAAACCGTCCAACCATCGATGTCGAGCACACGCGGCAAGCTGTTACGGTCAATCGCCATCGACAGCGCGTTGCGGATGGTGCTGGTCGACAGGAACAATGATTTGCCGATCACTTCCAGCCCGAACAATCCTTGTCCTGCATCAAAGCGGAGAACGCCCGGTCGCATTTTTGCCGCTCGCACCACAGGCCAGTCAGCAAGCGTACCGCCAGTAACCAGATCGCTGCTGTCATCCTTGAACCGTGTGATCGCCAGTGCGGCGCGTTCGTAGCGCAACAGAACTGAATCCGGTCTCTGCCCCGGCGCGTCGTCGTCACGGACGATGGGGGCGAGCCTGATCGAGCGGCTCCGGATGCGTGAGATCCGGAATGGACCGATGCCGCGCCCGTCACGCCGGATAGCCATTTCAGGCTGGGCAAGCAGCTGAAGCAAATTGGGCCGCGGCACTTTTAATCGTACCTCGATCACACGGCCCGTCATTCCGACAAAACTGTCGACAGCGGTCAGGAGGGGTTTCAGGGGGTTACGACTATCGGCGGCAATCGCCCGGTTGAGGCTGCGGGCGACGTCCTCCCCGGTGACATCGCTGCCATCGGGCCATTGTGCCTGCCGGATACGGAAAATTGTGCTGAGGCCATCGCCAGTGACGATCCAGCTCTCGGCAAGCGCCGGCGCTACCTGCCCGTTGCCATCGAGCGCGACGAGTCCCATCGTCGTGGAACTGGTAAGCGTCGCGTCGGCGGGTGACAGGGGGCTACGGTCAGGATCGACAAGGCGCGCGCGTTCGCCAATTACGCTGACATCAATCTCGCCATCGTCGCGCGGATCGCTACACGAAGCGAGTGGCGCGAGCAGCGCAACGAGCGCGATCAACGCGGGGCGGAGCGCGGCGGGCATATCCGGCTTATGCGTCAACCACAGTGTGCGCGGCAAGCGCAGTCCGGAGGCACGGCGTTATCGCACGTCACTTAGGGCTAGTGAATTTGAAATTGGTCAGTTTCTAGTGGCTTGACTACAAGCAACGCGGGGCGACTCTGGCCTGCGACCAAACCAGTTCTGGCCTCCATTTTGACGCGTCTATTATCTAATCTATTCCAAAACCTAGTTCGACAAGGCGGGCCTCTATGGCTGGCCTCATCAAGGGATCGGCGACTTCAATCTCAACTTCGACGCGCGCGGATTTCGCGTCGTTCGACAGGAAGGTGCGGTCATGGACAACCGTATTTATATTGCCGCCAGCCAGCCCGATCTCGCTACAGAGCAGCCCAAGCTGGCCCTGCTGGTCGGCAATTTGAATTGAAAGGCGAAACAGGCGCTCTTCGCGTACCATTTGCCGTTGAAGGATCGCGCTGAGCAGTCGGTTATCGATGTTCCCGCCGCACAGGATCAAACCGACGCGTCGTCCTCTAAAGCGTGCCGGGTTTTGTAGGACCGCTGCCAGTCCCGCTGCGCCAGCG
The DNA here is from genome assembly GCA_031386545.1 of Sphingomonadales bacterium. GTDB lineage: Bacteria > Pseudomonadota > Alphaproteobacteria > Sphingomonadales > Sphingomonadaceae > Sphingomonas_O. The sequence continues at coordinate 7,008 of JANNCK010000078.1, read as the reverse complement.
CCTTCGCACAGCGTTTTCTCGATCTGTAACAGCAGCGCTATTGCGGTCTCGATCTGGCTTTCCGACACCACCAGGATGTCGGGCACCAGAGCGGCTACATACGCCCTCGTCCGTGTGCCGGGTACGGGGACGGCAATGCCCTCCGCAACGGACGCGCCACCGACGCCGTCCTGATCCCAGTAACCCAGATGCCGGGCCATCGACGGATAACGCTCTGACTGAACACCAACAATTTCCAGTGACGGGCAAAGCGCCTTGGCGACCGTGGCGATGCCCGAAATGAGGCCGCCACCGCCGATTGCGACCACGAGGGTGTCGAGTTCGGGCTGGACGTGTAGCATCTCAAGACCGACGGTGCCCTGACCGGCGATCACAAGATCGTCGTCGAACGGGTGTACCAAGGTCAATCGCCGCTTGAGGATCAGCTCGGGGATTGCAAGCGATGCGTCGGCAAAATTTGCGCCAGAAAGAATGACTTCGGCACCGAATTTCGCGGTCCGCTGCGCTTTGACCGACGGGGTGTTCACCGGCATCACGATGGTCGCGGGAATTCCGAGCTGTTGGGCGTGGTAGGCGACCCCCTGAGCGTGGTTGCCGGCGGACACCGTAACGACGCCACGGGCACGTTCGTCAGGCGTAAGCGAATGCAGCTTATTGAGCGCGCCGCGTTGCTTAAAGCTGCCGGTGAACTGAAGATTTTCAAATTTGAGCCAGATCTCTGCACCGGTGAGTTCGGACAGTGTCTGAGAATGCAGGAACGGCGTGTTCTCGATCCTGCCGTCAAATGCGGTTGCAGCTGCCCGGACATCGTCGATTGTGATGAGGGGGGCGCTCACAAAAACAGCTCGGCTGCGGCGTCGAGTATCGCCTGCGTGTCGAGGCGATACTCCCGGTAGAGGTCGGGCAGATCACCGGTCTGCCCGAACCGGTCGAGCCCCAGGGGCGACACGCGATTGCCGCGCACACTGCCGATCCACGACAGCGTTCCCGGACTGCCGTCAATGACTGTCACGAGGCCCGCAGTTGGCGACAGTGCCGCAAGCAGCGTTGCAATGTGCGCGGGCTCGCTGCCACCGCGCCATCGTCCCGCCCGCGCCGCCGACCAGCCGCGATGGAGCAGGTCAGGCGAGGTCACGACAAGCAGGCCGATTCCGGGGATGTCATCGTGAAGCTGTTGCCACGCCTCCAGCGCCTCGGGCAATATCGCGCCGGTGGCCACAATTGCGGCTTCGGTGCCGGGTGCCGGACGTTTCAGCCAATAGCCGCCTTTTATTGCGCCGTCTTCCCAACCCGCATCGTCGCGGGTGACCTGCGTAATGCTGCGGGTCGACAGGCGCAGATAGACGGCACCACCGTCTGCCGCCTGCATATGCCGGAACGCATGGCCCATCAGCAGCGCAACTTCGTCGGCATAGGCGGGCTCGTAGTAGGTAAGACCCGGCTGCCCCATGCCGATCAGGGGTGAATTGATCGATTGATGCGCGCCACCCTCCGGCCCCAAGGTCAGGCCAGCGGGCGTGGCAACAAGCAGGAAGCGGGCATTCATGTAACAGCCGTAGTTGAGCGCATCGAGCCCGCGCGCGATGAACGGATCATAGACTGTCCCGACCGGCATCAGGCGCGTCCCGAACAAGGGGGCCGCAATGCCGGCCGCAGCGAGCATCAGGAACAAATTGCTTTCGGCAATGCCCAGTTCGATATGCTGGCCAGCGGGGCGGGCTGCCCATTTCTGCGCTGACGGGATGCGTGCCGCGGCAAAAACGTCGGCCATATCCTTGCGACGGAACAGTCCGCGTTGATTCACCCAAGCGCCCAGATTGGTCGATACGGTGACGTCGGGCGATGTCGTGACGATATGGTCCGCCAGTTCATGGCCGGACTTGGCCAGATCGAGCAATATCTTGCCGAACGCCGTCTGCGTCGCTTGCTCGTCTCCCTCGGGAACTGGCAGGCGGTCGGGCACGGCTACCGAGACAAAGGCGCGGTCATCCACTTTATGGCGCAGCGACGACGCCTCGACAAAGGCGCTGACAGTCGTGCGTGCGTTGTCGCCCAGACCCGACCAATGCTGCCATTCGTCGCCCGGCACGATACCCATCTGGTCGCGCAGTGCCTCGATCTGGCCGGGATTCATGAGGCCCGCGTGATTGTCCTTATGCCCCGCGAACGGCAGGCCAAAACCTTTGACAGTATAGGCGATGAAACATGTCGGCGTGTCGTCGGTCGCCTGTGCAAAGGCATCGAGGATTGTCTCGATACAATGGCCGCCCAGATTGGTCATCAACCGGGCGAGAGCGGTATCGTCATGGTCCGCCAGCAGCCCTGCGACCCCGCTGCTGTCGCCAATGTCACGGCTCAGCCGCGCGCGCCAAGCCTCCCCACCCTGATAGGTGAGTGCGGCGAAATCGGCGTTGGGGCACTGGTCGATCCACGCCTCAAGATGCGCGCCACCCGGCCGTCCGAACGCCTCGCGCTGCAACTTGCCATGCTTCAATGTCAGGACACGCCAGCCGCAGGTCTCAAAAATATCGTCGAAGCGGTCAAACATCCGGTCGGCAGTCGTCGCATCGAGCGACTGGCGGTTGTAATCGACGATCCACCAGCAATTGCGGACGTCGTGCTTATACGCCTCGATCAGGCATTCGTAGATATTACCCTCGTCGAGTTCGGCGTCGCCCATCAGCGCGATCATCCGGCCGGTGTCTTCCGTCGCGAGCTTGCCGTGCGCGACGAGGTAATCCTGCACCAGCGAGGCAAACGCGGTAATCGCAACGCCGAGCCCCACCGAACCGGTCGAAAAATCGACCGGTATCTTGTCCTTGGTACGGCTTGGATAGCTTTGCATCCCACCAAAACCGCGAAACGCCTGAAGCTGTTCGACGCTCTGCTGGCCAAGTAAATAGTGGATCGCATGCAGGATAGGCCCGGCATGGGGTTTCACCGCGACCCGGTCGTTTGGCCCGAGTGCGGCGAAATAGAGCGCCGTCATAATGGTCGAAATCGAGGCGCAGCTGGCCTGATGTCCCCCGACCTTCAGGCCGTCGCGGCTGTCGCGCAAATGGTTCGCGTTGTGGATCGTCCACGACGCAAGCCAGCGCAGTCGCGCGTCAATCGTGTCGAGAATTGCAACAAGTTCCGGCGATGCCGGATCGGAAATAATTTTTGACATGAACTGTTACTCCGCCGTCCATCCACCATCGATGACCATGCTGGTGCCGGTCATCAGCGCAGAGGCGTCCGAGGCGAGGAAAACAATGGCACCCATCAGATCCTCGACCTGGCCGAGCCGTCCGAGCTTGATCTTGGAGAGCACCGACGCCTTGAACGCAGGGTCTTCGAAAAAGGGTTTTGTGAGCGGTGTTTCGATGAAGGTCGGGGCGATGGTGTTGCTGCGGATATTGTGCGCAGCAAGATCGAGGGCGAAGGCTTTGTTCATGCCTTCAAGTGCCCATTTCGAACCGCAGTAGAGCGAGCGGTTTGGTCCGCCGACATGGCCCATCTGGCTGCCGATATGGATTAGCGATCCCGGTATTTTTTCGGCGATCATCTGCAGCACACAAGCTTGGGCGACGAAAAACGCGCTTTTGACGTTCAGGTTATAAACAGCATCAAAATCCGCTTCACTGACGTCGGTCATCGGCTTGGGCCGGTTGGTACCGGCATTGTTGACGAGAATGTCGAAAGCGGGTCGCGTAGCAAAAAAGGCTTTCACTGCGGCGATGTCGGACACATCGAGTACAACCGCCGTGCCGCCCATTTCACGCGCCGCCGCCTCAATCTCCGATGCGGTCCGGGACACCAGTGTGACGTCGGCCCCGGCTCCAGCCAGCGCCGCCGCCGCCGCAAGGCCAATACCCCGCCCCGCGCCCGTCACGATTGCCCGCCGACCATCGAGGCGAAAACTGGGCGTTACGGGCAGGGTCAAGCGGCTTCGGCCTTTCCGGCATAGGGAATGTTTTTGCCGCCATAGCGGCGTACGCGGATATTGGCTTGTTCGCCATGCCCTGCAAATCCCTCAAGCGCACAAAGGCGGCTACAATATTCGCCGATCATCACGCTCGCCTCGTCGGTCAGCACACGCTGGTAGGTACAGGTCTTGATGAATTTCCCGACCCACAGGCCGCCGGTATAGCGCGCGGCTTTTTTGGTGGGCAGCGTGTGGTTGGTGCCGATCACCTTGTCGCCGTAGCTGACGTTGGTGCGGTTGCCGAGGAACAGCGCACCATAGTTGGTCATGTGGTGCAGGAAATAATCGGGGTCGCGCGTCATGACCTGAACGTGTTCGCTGGCGATTTCATCGGCGATGCGAACCATTTCGGCGTCATCTTCGGCGACGATCACTTCACCGAAACTTTCCCAGGCGCGGCGGGCAATATCGGCAGTGGGCAGAATGGTGAGCAGTCGCTCGACTTCGCGCATCGTCTCCTCGGCGAGCTTGCGCGACGTCGTCAGCAGGATCGCTGGCGAATCTGGCCCATGTTCGGCCTGACCGAGCAGGTCAGTCGCCGCCAGCTCGCCATCGCAACCGATTTCATCGCAGATAATCAGTGTCTCGGTCGGCCCTGCGAACAGGTCGATCCCGACGCGCCCGAACAACTGGCGCTTGGCTTCGGCGACAAAGGCATTGCCCGGCCCGACGAGCATATCGACCGGGGCCATGCTCGCCGTGCCCAGCGCCATCGCGCCGACCGCCTGAATACCGCCGAGGCACCAGATCTCGTCCGCCCCGGCCATCGCCTGCGCGGCGACAATCGCGGGCGCGGGCTTGCCCCCGAACGGCGGCGCGCAGGTGACGACGCGGGGCACACCGGCGACCTTGGCGGTAATGACGCTCATGTGCGCCGACGCCAGCAGCGGATATTTACCGCCGGGGACATAACAACCCGCCGCACTCATCGGCAGATGTTTGTGACCCAGCACCACACCGGGCAGCGTTTCAACTTCGACGTCCTTCATCGAGTCGCGCTGGATTTGAGCGAAGTTACGCACCTGCGTTTGGGCAAACTCGATGTCCTTCAGGTCTTGGCCGGTCAGCTGGTCGATGCAGCCTTGAATCTCGTCGGCACCCAGCCGGTAAGACTCGCGATCCCACCCGTCGAACTTTACGCTCAGCTCACGCACGGCCGCGTCGCCCCGCGCGGCAATGTCGGCTAGAATCCCCTCGACCGTGTCGCGCACCTTGCGGTCGCTGTCGGCTTTTGCGTCGGCGGTTGCGCCGCGTTTGAGATATTCGGCCATGTCAGTTCCTGTCGGTGACGGCAGCGAACACATCGATGCCCATTTGGTTGAGGAGATCGGGGATGTCGATCATCACCCAGTTTTCGTCGAGCTGCCCCTGTTTGGCATGCCAGAAATCCATGACCCGCATAGTGATCGGTGTGCCGGTGCCGGCAGTCCCCAGCCAGCCCGAGCCCTTGTGCGTCGCCGTAATGCTCGGCCAGCCGGTCGAGGCGACGTAATCGCCGTTGCCGAACCGCGCGCGGTGGTTGCCGCCGACGCGGTCGGGAAACGCGGTGAGGAACGGCGTCGCATGGCCGCGCTCATAATCGGGAAAGCCGCGGAAACAGCCAATGGGCGCGGGGCCGAACCACCAGAAATCCTCCGCAAAATAATCGCGCATGTTCATCGTTTTCAACGAGCCGTCGAACTTCATCAGCCCGCCGATCATCCCCTCGACAATGCCGAGCGCTGCCGCGCCATGACCCTGCGGCCAGATGCCATCACGGGTGACGGGCGGCGGTGCCATCCAGTTGGGGCCAAGCGGTGCGGCAAGCGGCCAGACGCCTGCCTCGATCATCAACGAGGGTAGGTCGAGCAAGACGATAGTCTCTGCAGCAAGCCCGTCCTGCCACCGCTGGAAGCAGCCGAAGCGGAGGAAGGCAATGCGCTCCGTCGCCGGAATGCCGAACAAGGGAGCCATGAAGCGTCCGCAGATGTGGCCACTCGACGCGGTCCAGTCCCCCCCCTTGAAGCCTCCCCGCACCGCGATGTCGGTGCGGACTTCATAATTGGGAATCGCGGTAGCCAGTGGCGCGAGCAGTCCTGCCGCGACCGGTCCCTGCTCGATCGGGCGACACGCGTACATGACATGATCGTCGGCCAGCAGCGCCAGCGCATCGGGCGCGAAAATGCCGCGCGGGTCAGGAGTTTGCGTGCTCATCATCCTATATTGACTGCGAATGCAAAACGCTGCAACCCTTTGCGGCATGAATGCTCAAACACGAACGCGCTGGAGCCGCCAAGCGATGGAAGCCCGCGTTGTCCGCTATGCCGATCTGCGTCCGTGCTACAATGCGTTTATCGATACGCGCTCGCCGGGCAGCGAGGCGAAAGAGAATTTTACGATCATCGGCCCCGGTGTGTCCGAAAATCCCGAACAGCACGTCCATATCACGGAGCCGCACGGTTTCAACATCGGCGGCGCGCGCCAGCCACCGGGGTGCGTCAACTCGCAGCACAGCCATGACACGGCAGAGGTCTTTGTCGTTCACACCGGCCATTGGCGCTTCGACCTCGGCGAACACGGCGACGATGCACAGGTCGTGATCGGCCCCGGCGATGTCATCTCGCTGCCGACGGGCATGTTCCGCGGTTTCACCAATGTCGGCGAGGATTCCGCCTTCCTGTGGGCAGTGCTCGGCCAAGACAATCCAGGCCGCGTGCTGTGGGCACCCAAGGTGTTTGAGATGGCACAGGACTACGGCTTGGTCCTGCTCGAAAATGGAAGTCTGGTGGACACCCAGGCGGGTGAGACGCTGCCCCCTGATGTCGCGCCAATGCCGGTGACTTCGGCCGATCAGGTCGCGGTGCTCTTGCGGCCCACGCCCGAACAAGCCGAGCGTCTGGTTATTCGGGCATCAACAACAAGCGCTACGCTGATCGGCCCAGATGCGCCGCTGGGTTGGCCGCACGGCTTCACGCTCGATCGACTGATGATTGACGGACAAATGGCCGGCTTGGCCGATCGCCACGTCCTGTTCGTGCAAGCAGGCCAGCTTACGCTCGTAG
>JANNCK010000068.1:0-6688 GCA_031386545.1 Sphingomonadales bacterium | reverse complement strand
CGCCCCAACCATCAGCGGCGGCTGTGGTTGCCACTACATTTGCCCCCCCCGTACCGGCGCGAAACACCGGCGACGTGCGCGATGTTCGTGCAGCGGTGGCTGCCTATGAGCATGACATTCTGGCCGAGGCACTTCAGCGGTGCCGCTATAACCAGCGCGCGGCGGCCAAAGCGGTCGGGCTCAGTTACGATCAACTCCGCCACGCAATGAAACGCCACGGTCTGTTTGAAGTTGAGGGTGAAGAAAAACCGGCCTGAGCAATGCGACCTAACGCCGCGATGCGCGTTAAAGGGACAAATTCGACCACTGGAGTTTTGCCGCCATGCCGTTCGTCCTTCCCCCGTTGCCCTATGCCCGTGACGCCCTTGCCCCGCATATGTCGGGTGAGACCTTGGATTTTCACCACGGCAAGCATCACCAGGCCTATGTCACCAAGACCAACGAGATCGTGACGGCCAAGGGGCTGGGCGGCATGTCGCTGGTCGAACTCATCACCCACCACACCGCACCGGGTGACAAGCAGTTGTTCAATCAGGCGGCGCAGCTGTGGAACCACAGTTTCTTTTGGCTTTGCCTGTCCCCGGTCAAGCAAGCACCAAAGGGCAAGCTGGCCGACATGATCGTCCGCGACTTCGGATCGACCGAGGCGCTCCTGAAGAAACTGGCTGCAGAGGGCGTCTCGCATTTCGGTAGCGGCTGGGCATGGTTGGTGCTCGACCACGGCAAGCTCAAGGTCACGTCATACCACGACGCCGACACGCCTATCGCTCACGGTATTTCGCCGCTGTTCACGCTCGATGTGTGGGAGCACGCCTATTACATCGACTACCGCAACGCGCGCCCCAAGTTCGCCGAGACGGTGTTGGCCAATATCGTGAACTGGGATTTCGTCGCGCAGAACCTCGATGGAAAGGGTGCCGGTAGGGCGGACCAGAGAGGATAGAGCGTTCGTCTCCTTTAGTGTCCGTCACCCTGAACTTGTTTCAGGGTCCACCCCTCCGAACGCGCAAATCTCCGCCGGATGGGTAGATGCTGAAACAAGTTCAGCATGACGGTCAGGAAACCGGCGGAACCTCCGGCTCGGCGCCAAGGCCGTTCTTCATCATGTACGGGACATGCGCGATCCCGAACACGAGCGAGAGCGGAATCAGCGCCCAGACTTTGACTGCCAGCCATGTGTCAAAGCTAAGCTGGCTGACGAGGATTTCATTCAGCACCGCCATTGCGACAAAAAACAGCCCCCAGTTGCGCGACAGCACGATCCACGCGCGTGCGCCAAGTCCCTCAAAACCGGCCTCCAGTACATATTTGAGCAGGGGTCGCCCCAATATCACGCCACCGAGCAGCAAGGCACCCAGCCCGGCATAAATGATCGTCGGCTTGAGCTGGATAAACCGCGGATCATGGAACCAGATCGTCAACGCGCCAAAACCGACAATCAAAACTGCCGACAGACCGAGCAGCGGTGAAATGCGCCCGAGCTTCCATTTTGAAACAATGACCGCCACAATCATCGCCGCCATAAACACTCCGGTGCCGACGAACACGCCCCAGACTTTGAATCCGACGAAGAACGCGATCAGTGGCCCATAGTCGAGCAACAGGCCCAGATTTCCCCCACCCTTTGGCTTGCCGTCACTCACCGTTCCACTCCCGCAATCGCATTCGCCAATTCCTGTGCGTCAAACGGGCGCAGGTCGTCGATGGTTTCACCGACCCCGACCGCGTGGATTGGCAAGCCGAATTTCTCAGCCGCCGCGACCAGCACACCACCGCGCGCCGTGCCGTCGAGCTTGGTCATGACAAGGCCGGTCACGCCTGCGACCTCCTTGAACACTTCAATCTGCGATAGCGCATTCTGGCCGGTCGTCGCATCCAGCACGAGCACCACATCATGCGGCGATGCCGGATTGAGCCGCCCCAGCACGCGGCGGATTTTCGCCAGCTCGTCCATCAGCTCGGTCTTGTTCTGGAGCCTGCCTGCCGTGTCGACAATAAGTACGTCGATGCCTGTTGCTGTTGCCTGCTTGACCGCATCGAACACCACGCCCGCCGCGTCACCGCCCTCGGGGCCGGTGACAATCGGCACGCCCAGACGCTCTGCCCACACTTTCAGCTGGCCGATCGCTGCTGCACGAAACGTATCGCCCGCTGCCAGCATGACGCCGTAATCCTGCTCAAGGAAAATATGTGCCAGCTTCGCAATCGTGGTGGTCTTGCCCGACCCGTTGACGCCGATGACAAGGATAACCTGCGGACGCGGAAAGGCATCGATGACCAGCGGCTTGGCGACAGGCCCAAGCACAGCGGCGACTTCCTCGGCAATGACGGCGCGCAGACCCGGCTCGTCGATCCCGCGCTCGAAATTGCGGGCGGCCAGCGCCTTGCGGACCCGCGCAGCTGTCGGTGAACCTAGATCTGCCGAAATCAGCGCATCCTCGACCGAATCCAGCGTTGATTCATCGAGCTGGCCGATCCCGATCACGGTCGTGACGCTTTCGGTGACACGTTCAGACGTACGCCGCAAACCGGAGAACAGGCGCTTTGCCCAACTTGTTTCGCTCACTCGGGGTCTCCGGTCAGGGTCTTGCCGTCACTGGCCGTGATGCGTACCGCTGTAAGTGTTCCGGGCAACCGCGCGGCTGTCAAAGCGACCAAGGCGAAATTGGCGGCATGGCCGCGTGTGCCGCTGCGCTCGACAAGAACGTGCTGGGTCGTGCCGACCAATGCCGAGAGCCACGCCCGCCGTCGCGCTGCCGATACCTCGCGCAGGTCGCGCGCCCGCGCCTTGGCAATATCTGCTGCCACCATTGGCATCCGCGCCGCTGGTGTTCCCTCGCGCGACGAATAGGGAAAGATATGCCCGAACACGATGTCGCAAGCATCGACGATCGTGGCGTTGTTGATGTGCATTGCCTCGGTCTCGGTCGGGAAACCCGCGATCAGGTCCGCACCGATGGCGATTTCGGGACGCGCTGTTTTCAGTCGCTCGACCAGTGCAATGGCCTGTGCGCGTGTATGACGCCGCTTCATCCGCTTCAGGATCATCGGGTCGCCCGACTGCAACGACAGATGTACATGCGGCATGATGCGCGGTTCGTGCGCGATCAAGTCGAACAACGCCTCGTCGATCTCTGCCGGATCGAGCGACGAGAGCCGCAGGCGGGGCAGGGATGGCACTTCGCGCAAAATGGTCGCAACGAGTACGGCGAGCGATGGCCGGTAGCTTGTGAGATCGACACCGGTAAGGACAACTTCGCGCTGCCCCGCCGCAACTACCGCTTTGATCGCTTCAACCACACCAGTGGCGGGCACCGACGAACTGTCACCGCGCCCGAACGGGATAATGCAAAAGGTACAGCGGTGGTCACAGCCGGTTTGTATCTCGACAAAACTGCGCGTTTGCCCGTGGCCGCTGACCACGGGCAGGGTGCGCGTGGCGGGTGTCATGACGTCACCGACGTTGACGCCGCGCGTTGCGTAATTTCCGGCGATCAGCTTTTCGCGATTGCCCAGAACGAGATCGACTTCGGGCATCGCCGAAAACCGCTGCCGGTCCACCTGTGCCGCACAACCCGTCACGACGACATGTGCGTCGGGACGGTCGCGCCGCGCCCGCCGCACCGCTTGCGCGGTTTGGCGCACGGCTTCGCCGGTAACTGCACAGCCGTTGATAACCGTTACGTCGCTGCGCCATCCATCGAGCAATCGACCGATGGTTGCGCCCTCCGCAATGTTCAGGCGGCAGCCGAAATCGAGCACCTCGACAGTCATGCGTCGAACCGGCTCCAGTCCGCCTCGCCCGTAAAGACATGTGTCGCCGGACCAGTCATATGGATTGCTTCGCCCTCGCGCCAGTCAATGCTCAGCGAACCGCCGGTCATCGACACCTCGACCGGCCCGACGGCCCGCCGTGAACGGATGGCGGCAACGGCAGTTGCGCACGCACCTGTACCGCACGCCCGCGTCAGGCCGACACCGCGTTCCCACGTCCGCAACCGGATATGGCCCGCATCGATCACCTGCGTGACGTTCACATTGATCCGCGCGGGAAACAACACATCTGTCTCGATCAACGGTCCCAGCCGCTCGATGTCGATGGCCTCCAGATCTTCAACAAAGAAAACCAGATGCGGATTGCCGACGTTGACCGCCATAGGCGCTTCGAGTGCTTCCCATCCCACCGGCATCGCCGCTGTGTCCATCGCATAGGCGAGAGGGATGTCCTGCCAGTCAAAGCGCGGGGTGCCGATCTCGACTGTCGCACCCGCCGCGTCAGGTGCAATGCTGACCAAGCCGCCTTTAGTTTCCAGTGTTGCTTTACCGATCAGCACCGCGAGTGCGCGCGTCGCGTTACCGCACGCCTCGACTTCGCTGCCGTCGTTATTCCATATCCGCATCGTCGCATCGGCGATGTCAGAGGGCTCGACGAGGATCAGTTGATCGCAGCCGATACCGGTACGCCGGTCGGCAATCGCCCTCGCCCGCGCCATTGTCATCGGTACGGCATCCGCACGCGCATCGATCACGACAAAATCATTGCCCAATCCGTGCATTTTGTGAAAGCGGCCTGCCATAGCCGCGCTCATCTAGGGATGGCGTGCCCCCAAGTAAATCAGGCCGAGCGGCGCAGCGGCTCAATCTCGCCAGGCGCGCCGTCGATCATTGTCACAACGGGTGCTTCAACTTCGACTACAACCGGTGCGATCCTTGCATTCGGCAGCAGGTTACGCTCGGCCAACAAGGTGCGCGTCTGCATGATCGGCGTCGGGCGGCCATAGAACCAGCCCTGACCCTTGTGACACCCAAGCTGGCGCAGGCGTTCCTCGATGGCACCATCCTCGATCCCCTCGGCGGTAACCGGCAGGTTCAAACTGTCACCAAGGCGCGCAATCGCATTGACGATCGCTGCGCTCTCCGCATTGTCGAGGATCGACGTCACGAAACTCTTGTCGATCTTGATGCGGTCGAACGGAAGTGCGCGGAGATGCGCCAGCGATGAATAGCCCGTGCCGAAATCGTCGAGCGCCAGTTTAATTCCCTGATTTTTTAGGCTGCCGACAATGGATTGTGCCAACGCAAGGTTTTCGAACAGCGAACTTTCAGTGATTTCAACCTCAAGCCGGGTTGCGGGAAAGCCTGTTTCGGTCAGCAGCTTGACAACCTTTTGGGCAAGCCACGGATCTTTGAGTTGGATCGGTGAGATGTTGACCGACAGGGTCAGCGACGGATCCCAGTTACGGGATTCGACAAACGCCAATCGCATGACCGCCAGCGAAAGGTCGGCAATCATACCGGTTTCCTCGGCAATCGGGATGAAAACCTCGGGTGAAATCAAACCACGTGTCGGGTGTTCCCAACGTGCCAGCATTTCGAACCCGTGGAGGCGGCCAGTGGTCAGGTCGATCTGTTGTTCGAAATAGGGAACAAATTCTCCGGCCGGGATGCCACGACGCATGCCGTCTTCGAGCTCGTTACGCGCTTGAAGTTCGCGTTCCATTGACGCGTCAAACCAACTGTGGCGGTTCCGCCCCTGATGCTTGGCGGCATACATCGCAATATCGGCACGGCGCATAAGCGAGTCGACGTCGCTGCAATCGCTTTCGGAACGTGCGATACCGCATGAAACTGAAATATTAACATGAACACCATCGGCATCGAACGGCTGGGCAAGGCGCGAAACGATCGCCTGCGCGACGCGCTCGACGACATCGGGATGGCTGTGGTCGAATGCAAAAATACAGGCAAACTCGTCACCACCCAGTCGCGCCGTCAACGCCGAGGGCGGCATGATTGTGGCAATTTCGGCAGCGACGGCCTTTAGCAACGCATCGCCGACGGCATGGCCATGAACATCGTTGACGTTCTTGAAATGGTCGAGGTCGAGCATCAGCAGCGCCACCGCCTTTTGCCTACGGAAAGCGCGGGCAACGAGGGCGCCACCGTGTTCGGTGATCGCGCGACGGTTGTAAAATCCAGTCAGTGGGTCGCGAATGGCTAGCGACTGGGCCCGCTGCTCTGCTGCGGCATGTTCGGTCACTTCGTTCGTCAGGTCGCGATAACGCCGCCAGCCGAACAGGATAAGAGCAATGTTCAACAACAACGCGATGGTGAGCGTCCGGTCAGCGCCACCACCGACGCCCGAGAGCATCGCGATTGTGCTGGAAACAAGCTGGCCACCTGTACCGACAAACATAACTATTGCCGCGAGGACAATGCCACCTGTCAGGATATCATTTCGTGCATTCGCGGTCCGCGCACCGGTAATGATAGCTTCGCTCACTGGATATCCCCGAATTCCCACTTGCCTCCCCCTAGCCGGGGAGCGTGAAGAAGCTGTAAACACTCATTTTCCGGGGCAGTCGTTGACGGCAACCCGTTCGCGACATATGGGGCACACACGCATCGCATTGCGATCGAGCCGCTTGGTGCGGTGCCGCTAGCCGACGAGTTTTCGTCCGCTGGCGTTTTTTGCGTTGGAGAAGAGTGACTTGTTCGACACGCTGAGCGACCGTCTCGGGAGCGTCTTCGACCGGTTGAAGGGCAGGGGTGCCCTGACCGAAGCGGACGTGCGCGCGGCGATGCGCGAGGTGCGTGTCGCTTTGCTCGAAGCAGATGTCGCCCTGCCGGTCGTCCGCTCGTTCGTTGACAGCATCACTGACAAAGCTGTCGGCGCGAACGTGCTCCG
>JANNCK010000057.1:0-1597 GCA_031386545.1 Sphingomonadales bacterium | reverse complement strand
GCACAGGCTGTAAAATTTGTCTGGACAACTTATCAGAAAAATGGAAGCGTTGAGCTAATATAAATGTGACCTTTGGGGGGACACCGGATGAAAATGTCGATCAAAGCCTGCTTGCTAGCCGTAACGGCGCTGGTTCCCGCCACCGCCTTGGCTCAGGCCGCACCGGCCAGTGACAGCGGCTATGCCGACATCATCGTTACCGCGCGCAAGACCGAAGAAAAATTGCAGAACGCCCCGACCACGGTGGCGGTCGCCACCGCTGAAATGATCGACCGGCTCGGCCTCGACAGCATTGCCGACGTGACCAAGACGACGGCGGGCATCGTGTTCGACGACAGCTTCGGTCGTGACGGCAACCGTCCGGTCATTCGTGGTCAAGCCAATATCCTCGGCTCGTCGGGCGTCGCCTATTTCATCGACGGCATTTATTATTCGGGTTCGATTGCCGATTATGACGTCGAGTCGGTGGCACGGATCGAGGTTGTGAAGGGGCCGCAGTCGGCGCTCTACGGACGCAACACCTATTCGGGTGCGATCAACATCATTTCAAAAATGCCCGGCAACAGCTGGGAGGGCCGCGTTAGCGCCGATATTTCGGAGCGCGACCGTTACGAGATCACGGCGGGTGTGCGCGGGCCGCTGGCACCGGGCTTCGGCATTTCGCTGGGCGGGCGCTATTATGACAACAAGGGCGAGTTCGTGAACGCGTTCGACGGGACGCGGCTCGGCAAGCAAAACACCAAATCGCTGTTTGGCGTCCTGATGTACGACAATGACGGCCCGGTGCGCGCCAGCCTGCGCGCCAACTGGAACAAGACCGCCGACGGCCAGCCCGCGATTTTCTCGCAGAGCGCCAACGCAAACAATTGCCTATTCGACAATGGCACGCTCTATCGCGGCCTCGGGCGTTATTATTGTGGCGTCATCCAGCCGCAGCAGGCGTCAAGCGATTACAGCCGCCAGTTCGTCGATCCGGAAAATGTGGGATTGAGGTCGGAAACCTTCAACGCAGCATTCCGCCTCGACGCCGATCTCAGCGACAGCCTGACCTTGACCTCGCTCACTGGCTACAACAAGCGCACTGCGGACAACAAGACCGATGGCGATTACTCCGGCAATAGTTTCAATCAGGTCATCTTTGCAGCGGTGCCGGCAGGGCCGGCCGTCGGCGGCGTACCGCCGCGTACTCTGAACTATTTCGCAGCGGCGCGCTCAACGCAGGACTTCACTTTTTCGAACCGCGCAGTAACCAAGGACTGGTCGCAGGAGCTGCGGCTCCAGTTCAAGAGCGACAGCGTCGATGTCCTGCTCGGCGGCTATTACTTCAGCCAGAACGACGACACCAACGACACGCGCGTCGTGCCAACGGGTGCGCTTGCACTTGCGCAGGCCAATGCCACAGCAGCAACAGCAGCGCTGTGCGTTCGTATCCCCAACTGCGGGTCGTTCACGCCAATTACAATCGCAACGACGGTCCCTGCAGCTGGCACCGCAGATTTCGGCCTCTACGCCCCGTCACGCAACGTCAACAATTTCGCCATCGAGAACAAGGCGATCTTCGGGGCAGTGACATTCCGCATCACCCCGCAATTCTCGA
>JANNCK010000056.1:0-1634 GCA_031386545.1 Sphingomonadales bacterium | reverse complement strand
ATCGAGAATTGCGGGGTGATGCGGAATGTCACTGCCCCGAAGATCGCCTTGTTCTCGATGGCGAAATTGTTGACGTTGCGCGACGGGGCGTAAAGGCCAAGGTCGGGCGATCCCGTAGGAAGGGAGGCTGCAGCAACGGTCGTCGAGATAACAATCGGCGTGTACGACCCACAGTTTGCGATACGCACGCACAATGCCGCTGTCGCCGCTGTCGCATTGGCCTGCGCCAGCGCCAGCGCGCCAGTGGGCACGACACGCGTGTCGTTGCTGTCGTCGTTCTGGCGGAAGTAATAGCCGCCGAGGAGAACATCGACCGCGTCGCTCTTGAACTGAAAACGCAACTCCTGCGACCAGTCTTTGGTCACTTGCCGGTTCGAGAACGTGAAATCCTGCGTCGAGCGCAACGGTGAGAAATTAGGCGGAAAAGCCGCGACCGCATAATTAAGCACACGCGGCGGGACGCCCCCAATCGCCGGACCCGAGGGAACCGACGAGAAAATCACCTGATTGAAACTGTTGCCCGAATAGTCGCCGTCAGTCTTGTTGTCCGCCGTGCGTTTATTGTAGCCGGTTAGCGAGGTCAGAGTCAGACTGTCGCTGAGATCGGCGTCGAACCGGAACGCCGCGTTGAACGTCTCTGCTTTAAGACCAACATTCTCCGGATCGACGAACTGGCGGCGATAGTCGCTCGACACCTGCTGCGGCTGGATGACGCCGCAATAATAACGCCCGAGGCCGCGATAGAGCGTGCCGTTGTCAAACAGGCAATTGTTCGCGTTGGCGCTCTGCGAAAAAATTGCGGGTTGGCCGTCGGCGGTCTTGTTCCAGTTGGCGCGCAGGCTGGCGCGTACCGGGCCGTCATTGTCGTACATCAGGACGCCAAACAGCGATTTGGTGTTCTGCTTGCCGAGCCGTGTCCCGTCGAACGCGTTCACGAACTCGCCCTTGTTGTCATAATAGCGCCCGCCGAGCGAAATGCCGAAGCCGGGTGCCAGCGGCCCGCGCACGCCCGCCGTAATCTCGTAGCGGTCGCGCTCCGAAATATCGGCGCTGACGCGGCCCTCCCAGTTCTTGCCGGGCATTTTCGAAATGATGTTGATCGCACCCGAATAGGTGTTGCGACCATAAAGCGCCGACTGCGGACCCTTCACAACTTCAATCCGCGCCACCGACTCGACATCGTAATCGGCAATTGATCCCGAATAATAAATGCCGTCGATGAAGTAGGCGACGCCCGACGAGCCGAGGATATTGGCTTGACCACGAATGACCGGACGGTTGCCGTCACGGCCGAAGCTGTCGTCGAACACGATGCCCGCCGTCGTCTTGGTCACGTCGGCGATGCTGTCGAGGCCGAGCCGGTCGATCAGTTCCGCTGTCGCGACCGCAACCGTGGTCGGGGCGTTCTGCAGTTTCTCTTCGGTCTTGCGCGCGGTGACGATGATGTCGGCAAAGCCGCTGTCACTGGCCGGTGCGGCCTGAGCCAAGGCGGCGGCGGGAACCAGCGCCGTTACGGCTAGCAAGCAGGCTTTGATCGACATTTTCATCCGGTGTCCCCCCAAAGGTCACATTTATATTAGCTCAACGCTTCCATTTTTCTGATAAGTTGTCCAGACAAATTTTACAGCCTGTGC
>JANNCK010000049.1:0-8730 GCA_031386545.1 Sphingomonadales bacterium | reverse complement strand
GGTTGAGCTCCGATGACCTGACCGAAGTCAACGCCCTGCTCGAGCGGCTGAGCGCGCTGACGAGTCAGCCAAAAAGCGATGGCCGCGAGCATCTGATGAGCCTCGCCTTTGTGCTGGCGCCGATCAATGCACGCCCCAAACGGCGAGAGCAGCGTACAGGCGAGCCGACGGAATCGTTCTAGCCCCACGATCTTCTCACGTCAGCTTTGATATCTTATTTGCTGAAAGCAGACTGTCCGCTCTCCCCAAAATTCTGTTGAAAAAGTCCGCCAACAGAGTTTTGTTGCGCTGAGAGGACAGGATTGAAGCCCGTGGCGTGGACTCTTGAATCAATATTCCGAGCATAAACTATGGATTGGAAGGAAATTTCGCGACGCTCTGGCAGGCCGACTTTTTCAACGGAATTCCCAACAAAGCAGTCACGCCTATCGCCCCCGAAGCCGACAGCCGAACTTCACCCCGCCATGATGATCGCGACGACTTCTTCCATCGATCCGACGACCAGCAGCTGATCGCCGCCGACCATACCGACTTTGGTTTGGCCGTTTTCATCGGTGCGGAGGTAGGCAATGTTGGCGACGACGATCATGTAATCGCCGCCGCGCGACTTGAGCAAAACGAATTTCATGTCAGGTCTCCAGAAGAAATCATTCCTCTAGAGACTCGGAGTTGTCGTGCGATTAACAGTGCGCGAGTTACCGCCCGCCACCCGAGCGTTTCACTGCCCCGCGGTGCGTGCCGACGCCGGGCGCGCGTTTCGGGGCGAAGCGGCGCTTCTCGCCGTTCGGCGCAGCCGGCGCACCACGACCGCCACGACCGGCGTCACGCCCGCCGTGCGGTGCTTCGCGCACGAACGCGGGCTTGGGCAATGCCGCCGCCTTGGTTGCGAAATCGACAGGGAGCGGTGCGGTCTGGAGCTTCACACCGGTCAGTTTCTCGATGTCGCGCAGCCAGCCCTTTTCCTCGCCCGCGACAAAGCTCACGGCAATGCCGGTCGCCCCCGCGCGCGCTGTGCGACCGATGCGGTGGACATATTGTTCAGGGACATTGGGCAGATCGAAGTTGAAGACATGGCTGACGCCCGACACGTCGATACCGCGCGCGGCGATGTCGGTCGCGACGAGGATCTTGATGTCGCCGCGCTTGAAAGCATCGAGTGCGTCCATGCGGGCGTTCTGCGACTTGTTGCCGTGGATCGCGGCGGCGCGGACGCCGGCTGCTCCGAGATGCTTCACGATGCGGTCGGCACCGTGCTTGGTGCGGCTGAACACCAAAGCGCGTTCGATCGGCTCGTTCTTGAGCACGATGGTGAGCAACGCCTGCTTTTCGGCCTGATTGACGAAGGTCGCATATTGATCGACGCGCTCGGCGGTCGAGGCGACGGGCGTGACGGCAACGTGCACCGGATTGTTGAGAAAGCGGCTGCCTAGCTCGGCAATCGTCTTGGGCATCGTCGCCGAGAAGAACAGCGACTGGCGCTGCTTCGGCAACAGACGGTCGATCTGCTTCAGGGCGTGGATGAAGCCGAGGTCGAGCATCTGGTCGGCCTCATCGAGGACGAAGATTTCGACATGGCGCAGGTTGAGCGCGCGCTGTTCGATCAGGTCGATCAGTCGACCGGGGGTGGCGACGAGAACGTCGAGCCCCTGGCCGCACATCTTGATCTGGCGACCGATGGGCATACCACCGAATACGACGCCGACCGCCAGGCGCTGGCCCTTCGAGTAATCCTCGAATGACTGGGCGATCTGGGCGGCGAGTTCGCGCGTCGGCGACAGCACCAACATGCGGCAGCCGCCGGGAGGGCGCGGTTTGGGGTTGGCGGTCAGACGCATGATGCTGGGCAGTGCGAAGGCGGCCGTCTTGCCAGTGCCGGTCTGCGCGATGCCGCACAGGTCGCGGCCTTCGATCAGTGCCGGGATCGACTGGACCTGGATCGGGGTCGGCGTGTCATAACCCTTGGCCGCGAGCGCGGACAGGATCGGCGCACTGAGGCCGAGGTCGGTAAATTTAGTCATGGATATGCTTTCGAGTGCTCGCGCACGCCATTGGGCGCGCCGAAACGAGCGGGGTTGATGACAACCCGCGTGAAAAGGGAAGCCGATTGGCTGAGAGCGTCAAAGGGGTCGAGCCTGTCCGGGAAATCCGGCAAATCACGCTGGCCGACCTTGCGAAAACGGATATCGCTTCGCTGCGCTGCGGCACGATATGGCAGAGTTGTTGTCTAATTACAACCCAAGGCCGTCGCGGTATTGCTCGGTCGCTGCAGCAGTTGCACGGGACCGGTTAGGTCGCGTGGGTGTCATGACAAAGGAATGAAGCAACAAGGGGCTTCGACAAGCTCTGCCAAGTCGGGAGAAGAACGATTCCTAAACAGACTTGGCTGAGCTTGTCGAAGGTGCTTCCTTCTTCTACCTGATCCGACAGACAAGGGGATCGTCTTGAGCCAATATATCGAACAGATCGTCGGCTGGTTGGCCGGATTTACCACTGCCGTGATCGTCGCCATGGGCTATCCCGGAATTGCGTTGCTGATGGCCATCGAGAGCGCGTGCATTCCGCTGCCGAGTGAAATCATCATGCCGTTCGCGGGCTATCTGGTCGCGCAGGGGCATTTCACTTTATGGGGCGTCGCGACCGCAGGGGCCATCGGGTGTAACCTCGGCTCAGTCGTCGCCTATGAATTCGGCAAGCGCGGCGGGCGACCACTGGCACTGAAATACGGACGTTATGTCCTGATCGACGCGCATGACATCGACAAGGCCGACCGGTTTTTCGAGAAATACGGCGACTGGGCGGTGCTGATCGGGCGGCTGTTGCCGGTAATCCGGACGTTTATTGCCTTTCCGGCTGGCGTGGCGCGGATGCCGTTGTTCCGCTTTCACTTCTACACCTTCGTCGGGTCATGGCCGTGGTGCTTTGGTCTGGCGTGGATCGGCATGAAGCTGGGCGCGGCGTGGAACAGCGACCCGCGGGTGAAGGCAGTCATGCATTCGCTCGACGTGGTGATCGTCGTGGCGGTGCTGGCGGCGGCTGGCTGGTTTGTGTGGCACAAGTTGCGGAAGCGGCCGGCATGAGCGATCCGGCCAAGAACATTGCGCTGCTGATCGACGCCGACAATGCGTCGCCCGACCGGTTCGAGGACGTGCTCGCGATCCTAGCGGAGTTGGGTACAGTCAATATCCGCCGTGCCTATGGCAATTGGGAAAAGGCATCGCTCAAGGGTTGGAAGGCGCTGACCCATCGCTATGCCATCGAGCCGCAGCAGCAGTTCGACGTGACCAAGGGCAAGAGCGCGACCGACATGCGCCTGCTGATTGACGCGATGGACCTGCTTTACCGGGGCCGTGTCGACGGGTTCGGGCTGATGTCGTCGGACAGCGATTTCATGCCGCTGGCCATGCGGTTGCGGCAGGACGGGCTACCGGTTTATGGCTTTGGTGGCGCAAAGACGCCCGAAAGTTTCCGCCAAGCGTGTACGCGTTTCGTGTTCACAGATGAGGTCAAGACGGTCGAAACGCCGCTTGAATCCGCCGCGCCGCTCGCGGGTGAACAGGCCATCCCCGACGAACTTCTCAATGCAGTGGCGACTGCGTGGAAGGCCGCCAAGCGCGACGAAAAAGGCTGGGCGCGGCTTGCGGAGGTCGGCCAACGCGCCAACGCAACAACATCAATCGACGCGCGCAGCTATGGTTACTCCCGTTTGTCGCAGCTTATTGCTGCCATACCGCAATTCGCGACCGAAAAGCGCGACGACGGCATGTGGGTCAAGCGCGTACGCTAATCACGCGAGCGCCAGCAAATCCTGTGCGCCGCCGAGGTCCACCGAGACCAGCCGGCTGATCCCCTGTTCGATCATCGTCACGCCGTAGAGCCGGTGCATCCGCGCCATCGTCACGGCATTGTGGGTGACGATCAGATAGCGCGTGTCAGTGGTGCGGGCCATGGCGTCGAGCAGGTCGCAGAACCGCTCGACATTGGCGTCGTCAAGCGGGGCGTCGACTTCGTCGAGCACGCACAGCGGCGCGGGGTTGGTGAGGAACAGCGCGAAGATTAGAGCGACTGCGGTGAGCGCCTGTTCTCCACCCGAGAGCAGCGTGAGCGAGGTGAGCTTCTTGCCCGGCGGCTGCGCCATGATCTCCAGCCCCGCATCGAGCGGGTCGTCGCTGTCGATCATTTCCAGATGCGCCTCGCCGCCGTTGAACAGGGTGCGGAACAGGTCGCGGAAATGGCCATCGACGGCCTCGAACGCCGCGCGCAGTTTTACTCGCCCCTCACGGTTGAGGCTGCCGATTGATCCGCGCAGGCGGTGGGTGGCCTCGGTTAGTTCGGCGATTTCGGCGGTGTTGGTCTCACGCGAGGCGTCGAGTTCGGCGAGTTCGGTTTCGGCGACGAGATTGACCGGGCCGAGCCGTTCGCGTTCCATCGTCAGGCTTTCGAGCCGCTTCGATTCGGTCTGCGCGTCCTCGACGGCGTTCGCCGCGAACCCCAGTTTTTCGGGCAAGACTGGCGGCGGGCATTCGAAGCGTTCGCCCGAAACACGGCCCATTTCGACGCGGCGCAATTCCTGATTCTCGGCGCGGGCCGCTGCTCCGGCACGGTCTTCGCGCGCAGCCGACAGGGTTTCGCCAACGCGGGCCGCTTCGCCCTCACGTTCGCGCAGCATGGCTTCGGCGTCCCGTTCGGCGGTCAGCGCGGTTTCGGCGAGCGCGCTCGCTTCCTCTACGGCAGTTGCGGCACGGCGGACGGCACGCGTGGCTTCGTCGGGCGCGTCGTCGAGGGTTTCGGCCTCGGCATCGAGGGCAGCGGCGCGGCGGGCCATGTCCTCGATCCGTTTCGACGCTTTGCCGCTGCGCGCTTTCCAGCTTTCGGCTTCGGCAGTGGCGGCTGATTTGCGCGCGCGGTCGGCTTCGAGCGCGGCGTCGAGTGCGGCAAGGTGAGAACGGGCGGCGACCACGCCGTCGCGGGCGGTGCGGGAGGCGGCATCGAGGGCGGAGAGTTGCGCGCCCTGATCGTCGGCTGGCAGCGCCGCGCGTTTGGCCTCGGCACTTGAAACTTCGGTACGGGCGGCGGTCAGGTCGATGTCGAGCGCGGCGGTACGTTCGGCGATCTGGGTATGCGCGGCGCGGGCGCGTTCGACGGCAGCGGCGGCGGTATCGACGCCGCGCAGGGCCGTTCGGAGTGACGCATCAGCGGCGTCGCGGGCTTGCCGTGCATCGGACAGGGTGCGGGTGGCAGTGTCGATGGCAGCGCGGGCAGCATCAACGGTAGTGTTGGCGGCATTGGCAGCGGCGCGGACAGCGGGCAGCGCAGCCTCAATCTCGGTCAGGCGGTTGCGGCGGACGAGGCGTTCGGCTTCGGCGGCACCAGTGCCTTCGCTGACGAAGCCATCCCAGCGGCGGAGTTTTCCGTCCTTGGTGACGACGCGCTGGCCGACGGCAAGTGTGCTGCCATTGTCGCTATCGACCACCGCAATCTGGGCGAGGCGGCGCGCGAGTTCGGGGGGTGATTTTACATAATCCGATAGTGGTGAGCCGATTGCCAGAGGCGGATCGCCATTCGCAATATCGGCCCCTAGCCAGCGGCGCGGGGCAGTTGACGCGCTGCCGACATCGGCGGCGAGATCGTCGGCGAGGGCTGCGGCGAGCGCAGCTTCATACCCGCGGGCGGCACTGACCAACCCGAGTGCGCCCTTCGCCTCGCGGGCCGGCGCCAGCGCGCGGGCCTCGCTTTCGAGTGCGGCGAGGGCGGCAGCGGCTTCGGATTTCGCACTCTGCGCGTTGGCGAGGTCGTCTGCTGCGGCTTCGCGTGCCGCTTCGGCGGTGTCGAGCTCTAAAACCGAGGTAGCTAGGCCATTTTGGGCTGCGGATTTGGCAGTCAGGGCGTGCGTCTGGTCCGCCTCGGCACGATCCAGCGGTGTAAGTGCGTCGCGTTCGGCAACCGCGCGCGCATGGTCGCGCATTGCGCGGTCAAGCTGGGCATGGGCTGCGGCTACGGCGGCTTCGGCCACCCGCCGCTCGGCCCCGCGTTCGGCGGCTTCGGCAGTTGCCTTGGCGAGCGCCAACTCGGCCTCGCGCGCCGCACTTTCAGTGGTGGCGACCCGTGCCGCCCGGTCGGCGCGCTCGCAGTCGGCGGCGGCAATACGGGCAGCTAGTGCTTTCACTTCGTCGCCCAGCCGCGCCAGTGCATCGCCCGCGTCGCTGGCCAGTTCGCCCTCGCGCTCGCGGTCGGCGGCAAGGCGTTCGCGTTCAGTTGCCAGTCCAGCGATGCGGGTTTCGAGCGCGCGTAATTCGCCCTCGGCACCGGCAAGGGCATGGCGGGCGTCCGACGAAGCATCGCGTGCTGCCTGTGCGGCGGTCCGTAGCCCGGCCAGTTTCTCGGTCGCGTCGCGGCTGAGCGCGGCGGCAACGCGCTGCGCTTCGGACTCAGCCGCAACGCGATCCTCGGCAATCTTGGCCTCTGTGCGCGCGGTGTCGGCGGCGGCGGCGGCATCGCGCCAGCGGGCGAAGATTAGCTGCCCTTCGGCAACTTTGATGGCGTCGGACAGCTTGCGGTATCGTTCTGCCGAGCGTGCCTGCCGTCGCAAAACACCCGACCGCGCCTCCATTTCGGCAACGACTTCGGCGACACGGGCGAGGTTGGTTTCGGTTGCCTTTAGCCGGATTTCGGCTTCGCGGCGGCGGACGTGCAGGCCGGAAATCCCGGCGGCCTCCTCCAGCATCGCCCGGCGTTCGGCGGGTTTGGCGGCGATGATCGCGCCGATCTTGCCCTGGCTGACGAGCGCTGGCGAGTGCGCGCCAGTAGCGGCGTCGGCGAACAGCAACTGGGCGTCGCGGGCGCGGGCGTCGCGGCCGTTGATGCGGTAGGCCGACCCCGCGCCGCGCTCTATGCGGCGGGTGACCTCGACCTCATCGTCATCTCTTTCAGCAAGGATCGAGACTTCGGCGAACTGGCGTTGCGGGCGGGTCGCGGTGCCGGCGAAGATCACGTCTTCCATGCCCGCGCCGCGCAACGATTTCGGCGACCCCTCGCCCATGGCCCAGCGGATTGCTTCGAGCAGGTTGGATTTGCCGCAACCATTGGGGCCAACCACGCCGGTCAGCCCGTTCATGATTCGCAATTCGACCGGATCGACGAAAGACTTGAACCCCGAAAGTTTTACCCGCGCGATCTTCATCTAATGGCTATGCACCCGCCGCGCGGAGTTGGGGCTCAAGGTCCGCCCATGTCGCGACATTCGGTACGACCGCTTCGTTGATAAAGAAGGTCGGGGTTCCCTGAACGTTATATTTTTCGAAGGCGTCCTTGCGAACCTTGTCCAAAGCCGCGATTTTCACCGGGTCGGCGAGGCACTGGGCCAGGGCCTCGCGCGATATGCCACGCTGAATGACGAATTCATCGCGTCCGGACAGCCGTGCATATTCGGTATTCTGCGCGGCGAGCGGCAGCGACTGCAGCCGCTGCTGTTCGGTCCGTGGCAGCGAGGCCAGCTTGTCGAGCCAGTTTTGCATATCGGCATAGGACGCATCGATCAGCGCAAAAAATGGCGCGGGACCACCGCATTTGTAAGCCAGTGTCGCCATCAGATCAGGCGCGTGAAGCATGAGGCTACGGTATTCCAGAGAGACCTTGCCGGTGGCAATATATTTGGCCTTCAAAGGTTCACTGCCCTGCATCGAAAACGCGGCACACGCCGGGCAGGTCAGCGAGCCATATTCGATAATTTTAATCGGCGCGTCAGGATTGCCCATCCGCATCCCGCCCTCGGCCGTTTCGCTCACGACCATTGCCCATTCGGTCCCGGCAGGCGGCGCAATCGCGGCAACGGGGCCAGCGACGGCAACCGTCGAATTGTTCGTGGCGGAATTGCACGCGGCAAGCGCCAGTACAGCGACACCGGCAACCATCATACGCTTCATCATCGTCATCCTGCCTTTGGCTTTAGTTTGAGGGCGGTGCGGAGCAACAACTCCACATCGTTCCATGAATGGGCATCGACCTGCTTGCCGTCGATGAAGAATGCGGGCGTACCCTTGATCTTGCGGACATTCCACGCCTCGTTGGTCATTGCCAGTACCGGTGCCTGTGCGGCCTTGCTCACCAGACAGGCGTCAAGCACAGCGAGCGGGACGCCGCGCTTTGCCATGACCACGGCCAGCCCGCTGGCGCGTGACATGGCTTTCAGACCCGCGATCGGGTCTTTGGCGGTCGGGGCGGGATCAAATTTTGACGCTCCCTCGAACAATTGTGCCTGTGCGGCGAACACCGCCTCGTGATTGCCGGGGAAACGCGCTGCGGTGCCGCAGCGGGTCGCCAGCGCCGCTGCCAGATCGAGCGGGTCGCGCACGGCATTGCGGAGTTCAAACGCAACCGTGCCGCGCGCCACATAATCGCGCATCAGCGGCACCGTCGCCTCCGCCATAAATTCGGCACAATGCGGGCAGGTGTACGACATGTATTCGACGAGACGGACCTTTGCCGCCGGATTGCCGATGACGTAGGATCCGACCGGGGTGCGGGTCACCTTCTTGGTCCAGTCTACGGGCTTTGCCGCGCCAAGCGTGAACAGGGCCAGCAGCCCGAGCAGGATACGCATCAGCTGATCTTTCCGAGAACGGGGACGTCGCGGGCGGCAGCAACGCCGCGCGCGAGTGATTCGAGAACGGCCTTGAGTTCGGGGTCGGCAATCGTGCGGAGCGACTCGCCGAGGTCCATCGGGATCGGCACCGA
>JANNCK010000031.1:0-5186 GCA_031386545.1 Sphingomonadales bacterium | reverse complement strand
CTCCCCGGCAATCCGGTCAGCGCGTTCGTGACCGCGACCCTGTTCCTGCTGCCGCTCGTCCGGCACCTGTCGGGCGCGCGCGATCCCCTTCCGCGCCGCATCCCCGCCACCTGAAACGCCCCCTTGCCCGGCGTCGGCCCGCGCACTGATGTCGTGCGGGCACGGTGGGCGGGAGGCGCGCTTGCCCCCCTGCCCTCGACCGACAGCGGCGCGCTGTCGAACCTTGCCCAAGCCGACGCGCTGATCGTGCGACCTGCTGGGTCCGAAGCGACCCCCGCCGGTCAACCGGTAGAGGCTATCATGCTCAACTAATACAAGCTGTGGGGGCCGGAACAAAAGGGGCTTGACCCTGAATCTAATGTTCCCTACACGTTTCGCGTTCGTTCCCAAAGGAGCCCTGCGATGCTGACCCGTAAACAGCACGAGCTGATTTGTTTCATCAACGACCGTCTCGCCGAAACCGGTGTGTCACCCTCGTTCGAGGAAATGAAGGACGCGCTCGACCTCAAGTCGAAATCGGGGGTCCACCGCCTGATCTCCGCACTTGAGGAACGCGGCTTCATCCGCCGCCTGCCGAACCGTGCGCGCGCGCTCGAAGTGACCAAGCTGCCCGAGGGCGGCGTCGTCGCCAAAACGCCGCTGGCCAAGCCCGATAATGTGATCGAGATGCCCAAACGCCTTCCCCAGCCCGCGAACGACATCATCGAACTGCCGCTCCACGGCCGCATCGCGGCAGGTATGCCGATCGAGGCAATGGAGCGCGACATGACCCTGCCCGTCCCCGCCGCGCTGCTCGGCCCGGGCGAACATTACGCGCTTGAGGTGTCGGGCGATTCGATGGTCGAGGCCGGCATCCTCGACGGCGACTATGCGCTCATCCGCAAGACCAACACCGCCCGCGACGGCGAAATCGTGGTCGCGCTGATCGACGACAACGAAGCCACCCTCAAATACTTCCGCCCCGACGGTGCAAGGGTGCGCCTCGACCCCGCCAATGCGGCGTACGAGCCGCAAGTCTATGGCGCACATCAGGTACAGGTGCAGGGGAAATTGGCGGGGTTGCTCAGGCGCTACCATTAGGCGCAGCGCGGCAAGTGCCAGTCGCAGGCGTTGCACAGCAATGCCAAGCTGGCGCGCGACCCGCGCAAGCCCGGACGGCGGCGCGAAAGCGACCGACCGACGAAGCGGCTTTGCCGCTTCGGGGGAATGACCAGTAAGTTGTGGGAAGCGGACAGCCAGCTATCGAGCGAAAATGGCGAGAAGCGGTCGCTCGATTGCTGTCGAACAAGCAGTTGTTTTGAGGATGATGGTGTCACAATACGCCGTTATTGTGCAGCCATTGCTTGATCTGCCCCGGCCACTGCGTCGTGATGGGATCGGTGGTTGGTCGCATTCCGAAGGCATGTCCGCCCCGTGCGTAGAGGCGCATATCGACTGGGACTCCTGCGTCGTTTAGTGCCAGCGCATAAGCCATCGGCTGCCGGATACTATCGACTGGATCGTTCATCGCGTGGATGATAAGCGTCGGCGGTGCCTTCGCGCTGATCTTCACCCACGGTTGCAGTTCGAGGCTGTTCTTCCCCCTACTGTTATCCCACATGCGAGCCGTATAGGCCACAATCGCGAAGTCAGGCCGTGGCGATTGTTGGTCAGCCGCGTCGGTGAGCGGATAAGTGCGCTCTGTCGTGTTGCTCATATTCGCCACAAGATAGGCACCGGCCGAAAAACCAATCACGCCGATCTTGTGCGGATCCATTCCGTATGTAGTGGCCCGCTGCCGCAGCAACCCCATGGCTCGCTGGGCGTCTTCCAAACCCAACAGCACCTTCGGTCGCCACTGCTTTCCCTGAACTTTCGGCCACACTTGAGGTGTCCGGTATTTCAGCATGACGCAGGTCATACCCTGCTGGATAACCCAATCGCAGATTTCGGTGCCTTCCAAGTCGGTCGACACGGCGTGGAATCCACCGCCTGGCAAAACTAGCATCGTGGCTCCGGTATTGCGCCCTTTCGGCTGATAGATGGTCATGGTCGGTCGAGTGACATAACTCGCCCAATGCCATTTCCTGCCCCCGACAAGCGGTGAGCCATTGCCCGTCGCCTCCGGATGATCGCCGCTGTCGGGTTTCGCGAGAGGGACGTGTGCTGGCCAGAGCGGCACCTGCGTACCTGCGGCGGTAGGTTGCCAGATGCCCTCTCGTTCCACTTTCGGCACCTCGATACTGGAAGATGAATTGTCGATTTTACTTGCCCGACCCCAAACGGCTCCAGCGACGGCCAAGGCAATCAGAAGCGAAGAACGAATACTCCAAATCTGCGACAATATCTGTTTCCTTCCGTTACGAAGGCGCATTTGCACCTAGGCGGGGCAGCCGACGGAAAAGCGCAAATTCTGGTCGATCGACTTGGCATCGCCATTTTCCGGGCCAGAGGTCCGATGTGTCTGGAGACTTGAGTGCGCGATCTTTGGCAGCAGCATCAAGCTCAGGACGTAACCGAGAACCGCCCCGCCACTATAGCCAACAAGGGGTGTCGGATAATTGCCAACGGCGGCGGCGGCGATTGCGGCAATCCAGACCGCGCCAAACACGCAATAGATTGGACGATTGTCCATATCGTACGTCCATCCGATGATTGCAGGAATGACGAGGAGGATTGCGCCGCCCAACACGGCCAAACCGGCGATAAAGCTGACGTCAAATGATGAATACAGAATCTGGTCAACAAAGGGCATTGCAGGAAGCGTGTCAGCTTGCGCGAGCGTCGCTGCAAAGCCGATTGCGCTGCCGATGAATGCCGTGACCGCGAAACGATCACGCCGGAAAATCGCGAGCGCGGCCAAACCCGCCATCAGCATCCCGGCCATGGCGCGATCAGGCTGGATCGCGAGAGCAAGTGCAGCGATCAGCATTCCTGCCATGGGCAGAGGAGTGCGAGAATGAGTAAACCCGACGACCATGACGGGAAGCAGAACAAGGCTGGGTTGGACAAATAGGATGCCCAGATCAATCCACCGTGCCGCACCATCGACCCGATCCCCAACCAGTGCCGTCGCGAGCAGTACGAGTGCGAAGACCAGCGTCGTTGCGCCGGACTGCAGCTCTCCTTTTGTTCCAATTCGACCGAGCAGAGTCAGAATCACCAGTCCGACGACGAGCGCACCTGCATTGATAGCGAGGTAACGCGGCGGTGCATCGGCGATGATCATATATACCAGTCCCAGCATCACCGCACCCAAAGCACTCGCAATGCCAATCCTACGGGGGCAATGCACCATATCGTCGAAGAAACTCATGCCGACCGTACCTCCTTGTAAATTTGCACTGCTCCCGAACATTTTTGCACAAGCGTTGCGTAGGTGAATTGAGGCAGCGCGAGGGGCGAGTCCCCAAAGACTTTCAAGTGCGAAACGCAGCGCATCGCCGTCGCCTTGGATTTCGGCGACTTCGTTACGGATGGCCGACCCCCATGACTGGAGTTGAACGGGCAAGATGCGCTGTATGAAAAGGCAAGCGACCTCGGCGAACCATCGTTGAACACCCAGACTCATATTGCTCTCACGCGGTGAGTGCCGAGGATTGCCAGTGTTTGCTGGGGCGGATTATTCAGTGCCAGTTTAACACCACTCGGCGTCAGTCGATAGGCATGCCGAGGAGGGCGACCGCTTGCTTGGGGCTGCTGCCATTCCGCTATCAGATAACCCTGCTCTTCCAAGCGGATCAATAAGGGATAGAGTGTACCCGACTTCACGTTTGCAAGCCGCGCAAGCTCGTAGCCATGCGACCATGTTTCGCGGGCATCATACAATGCTGCGAGAATTAGCCGAGCTTGCGTAGAGAGTGACCGTGTCAGCTTCATTGACTCTAATTCGACCTAGGTAGAATTAGAGTCAAGCAATTTCGGCTCGATGTCCATCAGGCTGAAATGGCAATTGCATGGCGTGTCGCCGTTCGCGTCTAGTGACCGAAGTTTTATTGCTCCCGGACGGTCCTTTTCACAACCCACGGAAGCTCCCCCTCCCCGTCAGCCACCGTCTCCACCTTTGCTCCCGCCTCGATTCTGGCAAGCGTCACCGCCAGCCCGCCCGTCTGCGCCAGAAACACCCGGTCCGCCTTCAACCACTTCGGTTTGCACCACGGCGGCAACCTTCGGTCGCTGACCACGATGTCAGCGGCGGCGTCGTTGCTCAGAATGATCGCGGGGCGGGTCTTGCGGATTTCGCTACCGACGGACGGATCGAACTCGACCCACCAGGCCTCACCGCACTTCCCGAGACGCTGACATGCGACGAACCGGTCCTATTTCGGTTCAAACCGTGAACATATCCCTGTCCTACACCGGCATTGTCGATTAATTTTTTGTCCGGACCCGTGCGTCCACGCTCTTTGAATGTGTAGGAAAAACAATGCTTAACCCGGTGAAGCGAGGGAAGCTAACAAACGCAAATCGTGCATTTTCGCGGGCCTCGCCGAGTCGTTTTGAGACGATTTTTCGATGTAAATCGAGGCATCAGCGACCACCTCGCCGCGCCACCACCCACGGATGCTCCCCCTCCCCGTCGGCTACCGTCTCCACCTTCGCCCCCGTCCCGATTCCGGCCAACGTCACCGCAAGCCCGCCCGTCTGCGCCAGAAACACCCGGTCCGCCTTCAACCACTTCGGTTTGCACCACGGCGGCAACCTTCGGTCGCTGACCACGATGTCGGCGGCGGCGCATTCGTTGCGGAGGTTGGCGTAGGGCAATAGATAGCGGCTGCGCGTCGCGACCACGCGCCACACCCGCCCGCCGCGCGTCAGGTCGATACGGCAGACGTCGTCGCTACATACCGCTCCGCCCAGCGCATCGAGGTCTTCGAGTTCGCCCAGATCGCCGAAGCGTTCGCTCATCACCGAGCGGACATAATCGCCTGCCCGGGGACGTAAGGTCGCCAAGCGTCCGTCATCTCCCCGCACCGCCAGATGCATCCCGTCGCCGGTCACGAGCAAATCGGGCGGCGGTGTCGCCAATGCCCAGACCGCACCGACCGCGAACGGCACCAGCCCCAGCGTCCGCACCCGCCCCTTCCACAGCATCAGCCACAGTCCGCCATAGATCATCAGCGCGAACGCCCCCGTCGGCACCGAGGGCAGCGCCGCGACTGCGCCGGGCCAAGCGGCGACCGTCCGTGCGATCCACAACAACAGGT
>JANNCK010000010.1:0-5841 GCA_031386545.1 Sphingomonadales bacterium | reverse complement strand
CGATTTGCTCGATACCTTGCGCGATGACGGCTGGTTGCTTGGTGTCGCCACCGGCAAGTCCGACCGCGGCCTGGCGCTCGCGCTCGACCATCACGGCCTGTCGGGGCATTTCGTCACGCTTCAGACCGCTGACCGCCATCCGTCGAAACCGCACCCCTCGATGGTCGTAACTGCCATGGGGGAGGCTGGCACTGACCCCGCCAACACCGTTGTGATCGGCGACACCAGCTTCGATATTGCGATGGCGCTGAACGCGGGCACCCGCGCAGTCGGGGTGGCTTGGGGTTATCACGACACCGTCGATTTGGTCCGGGCAGGGGCCCATGCCATCGCGCGCCGCCCTGTCGATCTTGTGGAATTACTGGAGGCTGCATGACCGAAGAACAGGCCAAACAACGCTTTTTCCTGCTCGCGGGCATCCGCCTGTCGGGCGTTGTCATCGCGTTTTTCGGGATCGCCGTCGTCATGAAGCGGCTGGTTGAGCCTGCCGACATCATCGGGACCGCGCTAATCGCCATTGGCATGTTCGAGGTGGTCGTCCTGCCGCTTTTGCTGCTGCGGAGCTGGCGGGCCAAGGGCTGATATGAAGCGGTTCTGGAAAGTCGTCACTGTCGCGGCTAACGCAATCCTGCTTGACGGTCGTCCGGTGCGCACCCCGTCGCGTGCGCCACTGGTTTTGCCGACGACCGCGCTCGCCGAGGCCGTGGCGGACGAATGGAGCGCCGTCGGCGACAAGGTTGATCCGCGCGCAATGCCGCTGACCGGATTTGCCAACGCCGCCATCGATAAAGTCGCGCCCGACAAGCAAGCGTTTGCTGCCGGCCTTGCCAGCTATAGCGAGACCGACCTGCTCTGCTATCGCGCTGAAAATCCACCGGAACTGACGGCGCGGCAGCACGAAATCTGGGATCCGCTGCTTGATTGGGCTCAAGCGCGTTACGACATCGCGTTCGTTGCCACGGCAGGCATCGTCCACAAGGCCCAGCCGCCCGAGACACTGGCACGACTTTCGTCAGCTATTGCCGCCCGCACCGCGTTCGAGCTGGCGGCGCTTTCGCCGGTCATCACCATCGGCGGGTCGCTGGTCGTGGCCCTGATGCTTGCCGAGGGTGCCTTGACCCCCGATGTGGCGTTCGACGCCACCCACCTCGACGAGCTGTGGCAGGCCGAGCTGTGGGGCGAGGAGTGGATGGCCGCCGACGCGCGCGCGCTGCGCCGCGCCGACTTCGACAGTTCAGGCCGGATGCTGCGCCTGCTCTGACGCTTTGGGCATGTACCAGCGGATCAGCACGAATGCCCCCAGCGTAAATCCGATGAACTCTTCGACGCCGAGGAACACCCACCACGTCCAAGGCAAATAGGTGTTGAACACCGGCATGGCGAAGACGAAATAGAGCACGGTTGCGGCCCCGAACAGCACTGCCGTCCGCATCCGGCTGGCGAAATCGGGCAGGCGCTGCACGGCGAGGCCGACCAGCAACATCGTCGCGATTGACATGATTAAGCCGGTCAGCAACGCGCCCGGCTCCATGACCGGAAAGCCGCTGGTATTGAAGTGGACCAGCGCAACCGGCCCGCGACCAAGCATCTCGGTGCCGGCTGCGGTCTCGGGCGACGGAATGAAATAGGTGCCAGTGCCCGTTGCGGCCAGCCCGCTTGCAAGCGCAGCCTGAACCTGTGCGGTTTGGGCGTCGTCGAGTGCGGTGAACGCCAGTTTGCCCGTTGGCGAAACCCACGCAATGGCACCGATGATGAACTGGATGAGGCCGGCAACAACGCTGCCGATAAGGATGCGGATCATGATATGTCTCCCCCTGATAGGCGGGAGATTAGCGATCAGGCGGGTCGCGTCAAACTGCGCACGAATCCGATCAGGCTGGTCTGCCGGCTGCGCTTCAATCGCTCTGCGGCGAGAATCGCTTTCACATTCTCGAAACAGCGCTCGACGTCGTCGTTGACCAGTACATAGTCATAGCCATCCCAATGGCTGATTTCATTTGCGGCACGGGCCATGCGCGCATCAATCACAGTGTCGCTGTCGGTCCCGCGTGAACGCAGGCGGCGTTCGAGTTCTTCGAGTGAAGGCGGGAAAATAAAGGTACGGACAACGTCGCCGCCAGCCTGTTGAAACAATTGCTGCGCACCCTGCCAGTCAATGTCGAACAGCACGTCACAGCCCTTGGCAAGCATCGCTTCGACCGGCGCTTTGGGGGTGCCGTAACGATGGCCAAAGACATGCGCCCATTCGAGGAATTCATGCTCCGCGACCATCTCGCGAAAGCGATCCAGGCTGACAAAATGATAATCGACGCCGTCGACTTCGCCCGGGCGCATCGGGCGTGTCGTTGCCGATACTGACATCGCGAGGTTGTCGTCTGCGGCAAGCAGCTTGCGTGCAATCGTCGATTTTCCCGCTCCAGAGGGGGAGGATAAGACAAAAAGGAGTCCACGGCGGGTGAACGGCAGGGTTGCAGGCATGGCCGCTCATGCCCGCGTGACGGCGTCGGCGTCAACCGCTCAGGTCATGTCTCTGGCAACAACCAGCTCGTCAAAACGCGCCGCATCGATCAGGCCCAGCGCCAGTGCGGCTTCGCGCAGGGTGGTTCCGTCGAGGTGCGCGGTCTTGGCGATCTTGGCGGCATTGTCATAGCCGATCTCGGGCGCAAGTGCGGTGACGAGCATCAGCGAGCGGTCGACGAGGTCGGCAATGCGCGCGCGGTTCGGCTCGATCCCCTCGACACAGCGTTCGGCAAAGCTCGCCATGCCGGTTGAAAGGAGGTCAATCGAGCGCAGGACGTTTGCGCCGATCAACGGTTTGAACACGTTGAGTTCGAAATGCCCCTGCATCCCCCCGACGGTGACTGCGACATGATTCCCCATCACTTGCGCGGCGACCATCGTCAGCATCTCGCACTGGGTCGGGTTGACCTTGCCCGGCATGATCGAGCTGCCGGGCTCTTTTTCGGGAAGGTTTAGCTCGCCCAGACCCGAGCGCGGGCCGCTGCCGAGCAGCCGGATGTCATTGGCGATCTTGGTCAGGGCCACGGCAAGGGTGTTGAGACTGGCGGACAACTGGACCAGCGCGTCATTGGCGGCGAGCGCTGCAAACGGGTTGGGGGCAGGGCGAAAAGGGAGCTCGACCAGAGTCGCGATTTCGCGGGCCATGTCAGCGGCAAAACCCTCCGGCGCATTCAGCCCGGTGCCGACCGCCGTCCCGCCCTGTGCGAGTTCGAGGCAATCATCGAGCGCGGCATCGATCCGCGTCCGGCACGCCTGAAGCTGCGCGGCATAGCCCGAAAACTCCTGGCCGAGCGTCAGCGGCGTCGCATCCTGCAAATGCGTCCGCCCGATCTTGACGATGTCGTGCCATGCCGCGCTTTTGGCGGTCAGCGCGTCGCGCAGCCCATCGAGCGCGGGCAGCAAGTGCGCCGTGACCGTCCGAACAGCCGCAATGTGCAGTGCCGTCGGAAAGCTGTCGTTCGATGACTGCGACATATTCACATGATCGTTGGGATGCACCGGCATTTTGCCGCCGCGCGTTCCCGCCAGCACTTCGTTGGCAAGGCCCGCAATCACCTCATTGGCGTTCATATTGCTCTGCGTCCCGCTGCCGGTCTGCCAGATGACGAGCGGGAACTGGTCGTCGTGCTGACCCGCTGCGACGGTCGCTGCTGCCGCTTCAATGGCACCGGCGAGCTTGGCGTCCAGCCCGTGCCGCCGGTTCACCCGCGCCGCCGCCTGCTTGACGAGGGCAAGCGCATGGACGATCTCGATCGGCATCGCTTCCCGCACGCCGAACGGAAAATTCGCGATGCTGCGCTGCGTCTGCGCGCCCCAATAGGCGGTGGCGGGTACTTCGATAGGGCCGAAGCTATCAGTTTCGGTGCGGGTGGTCACATTAACGCTCCGTCATGCTGAACTTGTTTCAGCATCCACCTCTCAGCGCGAGGCCTGTTTCGGCGGATGGGTGGACCCCGAAACAAGTTCGGGGTGACGGCCTACAGGGGCCATCATTTCTTCCGTTTGAAATCCACGGCGACGACGTTCGATCCGTCTTCGATCGGCTCTGCAATCGGGCCGTCATTATGGGCAGCGTCATGCTCGGCGGGGCCTTCGCCGTCGCCCGACACTTGGAATTGCAGTGCGAAATCGACTGCAGGATCGACGAAGGCAGTGACGGCGGCGAACGGAATGTACAGCCGCGCCGGAATACCGTTGAAGGTCAGTCCAACCTCGAACGCATCGTTGTGAACCTTCAGATCCCAGAATTTATTTTGCAGCACCACCGTCATTTCATCGGGGAAACGCGCAGTGAGGTGCTTGGGAATATCGACGCCGGGGGCCGACGTTTTGAACGTGATGTAAAAATGATGGGTGCCGGGCAGCATATCGGAATGGCCGATTTGCCCCAAAACACGGCCAATTACCGCGCGCAGGGCCTCCTGCACGATCTCGTCATAGGGAATCAGGCTGTCGGGTTGTTCTTCGGTCATCGAGGGGCTTGGTGAACGTCGAGCGACGAACGGTCAAGACGCGTTGCGCGTTACAGCGAGCGGGCTATAGGCTCCCCATCATGCGGACAGGCACGGTTCATCGCGCAACAGCGGAAACATCGATCGACGTCCGCGTCGACCTCGACGGAACGGGCAGCTATGCAGTTTCGACCGGCATCGGCTTTCTCGATCACATGCTCGAACAATTGTCGCGGCATTCGCTGATCGACCTTGATGTGAAAACCATCGGCGACCTGCATGTCGACCAGCATCACAGTGTCGAGGATACTGCGCTCGCCATCGGGGACTGTGTAAAACAGGCGCTCGGCGAAAAGCGCGGCATCGTGCGCTATGGCGAGGCGCACAGCCCGATGGACGAGACTCTGACCCGCGTCGCGCTCGACATTTCGGGGCGGCCCTTCCTTGTGTGGAAGATCGCCTTCACCAGCGCCAAGCTTGGCGACATGGATACCGAGATGTTCGAGCACTGGTTCCATTCGTTCGTACAGGCAGCGGGGCTGACGCTCCACGTCGAGTGTCTGTACGGGACGAACAACCACCATATCGCCGAAAGTGCGTTCAAGGCGCTGGCTCGCTCGTTGCGGACGGCGGTCGCGCTCGACCCGCGCAAAGCCGATTCGATCCCCTCGACCAAAGGCGTCCTGTGACCGAAAAAAGTAGGGACTGTCCCTACTTCCCGGGAGACAGGCTTTGAGCGGGGTGGCGCTGATCGATTACGGCGCGGGCAATCTCCAGTCGGTGCTGAACGCTCTGAAGGCAGCCGGTGCGAGCGATGTTGCGGTCACAGCGGACCCGGTGGAAGTCTTGGCGGCAAAACGCATCGTGCTTCCCGGTGTTGGCGCGTTTGCACATTGCATGGGGGCGCTTTCGGCGATTCCGGGGATGGTCGATGCGCTGACAGAGAGCGTGATCGAGCGCGGCCGCCCCTTCCTCGGTATTTGTGTCGGGATGCAGCTTATGG
Organism: Sphingomonadales bacterium; assembly: GCA_031386545.1. Lineage (GTDB taxonomy): Bacteria > Pseudomonadota > Alphaproteobacteria > Sphingomonadales > Sphingomonadaceae > Sphingomonas_O. Next base: position 366 of record JANNCK010000010.1, on the reverse strand, counting down.
CCGACGAGGGACACGAACATGGCGTAACGAGAGGGCTTGGCTGGATTACCGGGCATGTCGCCCCGATGGCCGCCGCGCCCGGTCTCAAAATTCCGCATATGGGCTGGAACGATGTAGTGCCGACGCACCCGCATCCGCTGATCGAGGCAGGCGAGGCGTATTTCCTTCACGGCTATGCCTTTAGCGGCGGCGATGTGCTGGCGACGACCGCGCACGGTGGCCCCGTCGTGGCGGCGATCGGGCGTGATAATATGGCGGGCGTCCAGTTCCATCCGGAAAAGAGCCAGCGTTACGGGGTCGCAATGTTGCAACGCTTTTTGAAATGGCGACCATGAGCCTGATCGTTTTCCCCGCCATCGACCTGAA
>JANNCK010000398.1:0-9995 GCA_031386545.1 Sphingomonadales bacterium | reverse complement strand
TCTGGCGCGCACGTCGAACCCCCTCCGGACAGCGGGTGACGACGCGGTATCGACGCCCTATGTGAAAGCGATGTCCGACCGCCTCGATCACATCCCCAGCCGCCGCGCCATCATCGACCGGCGGGTGCTGGCCGCCGAACTTGACGCATTGGTCGGCAGTGGGACCGCGCTACGCCAGGCGGGGGCAGCGTTGCTGCGTCCCGCGCTCGATAGCGGACGTGCAGAGATTGCGCAGCGGCTTGCCGAACACCCGTCACAGGGCGCGCAAGCCTCGGCGGCGCAGGCGTTTCTGACCGACCAGATTTTGCGGCTGCTCTATGATTTCACCACGCATCGTCTCCACGTCCTGTCGAATCCGACGACGTCCGAACGGCTGGCTCTAGCGGCAGTGGGCGGATACGGGCGCGGCGAGATGGCCCCGTTTTCCGATGTCGATATTGCTTTCCTGACCCCGTGGAAGGCGACCGGCTGGAGCGAGGCGGTCATCGAATCGATGCTCTACACGTTGTGGGACTTGGGGCTGAAGGTCGGCCATTCATCGCGCTCGCTCGACGAGATGGTCCGGCTGGCGAAAAGTGACCTGACGATCCGCACGGCGTCACTGGAGGCGCGTTACGTCTGGGGCGACCAGGGCGTTTACGACGAGGCCGCCGCGCGGTTCGACCGCGAAGTGCTTGCCGGGACAGCGCGGACGTTCGTCGCCGAAAAGCTCGCCGAACGCGATGCACGGCACAAGCGGATGGGCGACAGCCGCTATGTTGTCGAGCCCAATTTGAAAGAGGGTAAGGGCGGCTTGCGCGACCTCCACACCCTGTTCTGGATCGGCAAATATCTCCACCGTGTCGGCACTGTTGCCGAACTCGTCGATAAGGGGCTGCTGACCGCTGCCGAGCTGCGCCAGTTTCAAAAGGCGGAGAATTTCCTGTGGTCGGTGCGCTGTCACCTTCATAGCGTGGCAGGGCGTGCCGAGGAGCGGCTGACCTTCGATGTGCAATCAGAAATCGCGCGCCGGATGCGCTATGCCGACCGGCCCGGGCGCTCCGCCGTCGAACGGTTCATGCAGCATTATTTCCTGACCGCGAAGGCCGTCGGTGACCTGACCGGGGTGTTTCTCGCGCATCTTGATGACAGCCTTGCGCCCAAGGGCCGGCGGTTTGGCTTGGCAGGGTTTATGCGCGCGCCGCGCCAGCTGAACGGCTTTGTCCTTGATCGCGGGCGGCTGACTGTCCCGAACGACACCTGGTTCCGCGCGGATCCTGTGCGCCTGATCGAAATCTTTGCAGTTGCCGACGCCCAAAGCCTCGAAATCCACCCGACGGCGATGCGCGCGGCGGCGCGTGACGCCCGGCTGATCGATGCCCAAGTCCGCGTCGATCCGCGCGCCAACGCGCTGTTCATGGATGTGCTCACGTCGCCGCGTGACCCCGAAACTGTGCTGCGCTGGATGAACGAGGCGACGGTGTTTGGGCGATTCGTACCCGATTTCGGACGTGTTGTGGGCCAGATGCAGTTTGACATGTATCATCACTATACCGTCGACGAACATTCGATCCGTGCCATCGGATTATTGTCGCGGATCGAGCGCGGCGTGCTGGCCGAGGATCATCCGCTGGTGACCGCGATCCTGCGCCAGACGTCGATGCGGCGCGTGCTGTTCACCTCGATCCTGATGCACGACATCGCCAAGGGGCGTGGCGGTGACCACAGCGTGCTGGGGGCCGAAGTTGCGACCAAACTCTGCCCACGGCTGGGGCTCAGTCCGGCGGAAACCGAAACCGTCGCATGGCTGGTCCGCCATCACTTGTTGATGTCGGCGACCGCGTTCAAACGCGACTTGTCGGATTTCAAAACCGTGCTCGATTTTGCTGCGATGGTGCAATCGCCCGAACGCTTGCGGCTGCTGCTCGCGCTCACTGTGGTCGATATTCGCGCGGTTGGTCCCGGCGTCTGGAACGGCTGGAAGCGGCAGCTGCTGGGCGATCTTTTCAATGCTGCCGAGGAAGTGCTGCGGCTGGGCCACAAGCAAACCGGACGCAACGAACGGATTGCGGCCAAACAGGCCGATCTGAAGGCGGCGCTTGGCTGGGCGGACGTGGTATTCGCCACTTATGCAAAGCGCATGACCGACAGTTACTGGATTGCCGAGCCGGACGACGTGCTGGCGGCCAATGCCCGGACCGTGGCGGGATGCGGCGATTGCCCGCTGACAGTGGCGGCGCAGGTCTATCCCGCGCGCGGGGCGACGCTGGTTTCGGTGTACACCGCCGATCATCCGGGGCTGTTTTACCGGCTTGCCGGTGCAATTCATCTGGCGGGGGCCAGCATCATCGATGCGCGCATCCACACCACGCGCGACGGCATGGCGCTCGATAATTTTCTTGTGCAGGACCCCTTCGGGCAAATGTTCGACGATGCCGACCGGCTGGTGCGGCTGGAGCGCGCGATCGAGGATGCACTGGCAAATCGGGGTCGGTTGGCCGACAGGCTCGCGGCGCGCCCGCTCGCCCGCCCGCGCGCCGACGCCTTTGCCATCGAGCCCAATGTGCTCGTCGATAACAAGGCATCGAACCGGTATACGGTGATCGAGGTCAATGCGCGCGACCGTCCCGGCCTGCTCCATGCACTGGCGTTCGCGCTGTTTGAATCAAAGGTGACGATCCGTTCGGCGCATATTGCGACCTATGGCGAACGCGCCGTCGATACATTTTATGTGACCGACCTGCTCGGCGGCAAGGTCGAGGGGACGTTGCGCCTGAAATCAATCGAGCGGCGCTTGCTCGATGCCGCCGAAGGTCTCGCCGTGGCGGTTGCTGCCTGACCAAAGAAAAAGGGCGGCGCGTCGGGTGACGCGCCGCCCCTGATCTCGTTCTTACACGATCAGAATTTGAAGCGTGTGGTCACCCCGTAAGTCCGCGGCTCGGCGAGGAACTGCGAGAAGATCTGGCGACCGCCCGGATACTGCGGATCGACAAATGGTGCCGCCGCCGCGCCCGCCTGGAACGGCGTGTTGAACGCGACCTGGGCATAGTTGGTGTTGAGCAGGTTCTGCGCCCAGAATTCGAGCGACCAGCGATCCTCGCGGCCACGCAGGCCAAGGCGGGCGTTGACGATGAGGAAGCCGTCCTGCTCCTTTTGCGGGAACAAGTCGGAACCGGTGTTGTAATCGCTGGTCATGCGGCCATCGACATAGACGAGGCCGGTCAAGCCGCTGCTGCCGATTTCCGGCGTCCAGGTGAGCGAACCGGTCGTTACCAGTTCAGGCGCATTTGACAGATTGTCGCCGGGGAGCTTGCGCAGTGCCGGATCGAGCGGTGCGCCCGAGCGGTTACCGACCAGATTGGTGCGGTATTTTGCCGACGTATAGGTCATGCCCAGCGCCACGCGAAGGTTACGAACTGGCCGCAGGGCAGCTTCGAGTTCAACACCCTGCGACACGACGCCATAGGTCGTATCCGAAGCGGCACAGGCACCAGTCGCGGCACTCGTGTCCGTCGGTCCGGTGCCCAGGTCGGTGCGGCAGCCGTTGACGGTCTGCACAAGGAAGACCGTGCCATTGAACGTATTCAGCTGGAAGTTGGTGAACTGCTGGCGGAACGCAGCAACGCTGATGCTGAACGGCCCGGTTGCATATTTGGCACCAATTTCGATCGAGTTGACCTTTTCAGGGTCGAACTGGAGGTTGCCGACGAGCGACTGGGCACCACCGACACTGGCAAAGCTCGCAATCGGGCTCTTGAGTGCCGAACGGTCCAGGTTGAAGCCACCGGCCTTATAACCGCGCGAGTAGCTGCTGTAGAGCAACAGATCGTCGGTCGGACGCCACGACAGGATCGCCGTACCAGTGAACTCACCCTCGCTGCGGCGGCTGTTGATCGAGACACCATTAAGTTCGGCGGTCGAGTTGCCCTGGCAAGAAAGCCCGATGATACCGGCCGCAGTTGCAGCGAGCGATGTGGTGAGCAGGCCGGACAGCGCGGCCTGGTTGGTAACGCAGGCCGCATTGTCGTTGCCGAATGTCGCATCGAAGGTTTTGACATCGCGGGTATAGCGCAGACCCAGCGTGAGATCGAGTTTATCGGTCAGATGGACGATGTTGTGCGTGAACAGCGCCCAGTTGTTGCTGGTCTGGTTGTAAACATCGCGCGTCGTCCCGCGATCACTGATGCTATCAAGTGTATCGACGGCAGCATAAATTATCGGCGAGGCGGCACCGAACGCCGCAGGGCGGGCGGCAAGGCAGCCAGCCGATGTCGGCGAATAGAGACCGGCAAGGCCACCGCCCGAGAACAGGCGGCAGGTCGCAAAGCGACCGTACTGGCTACCGAAGCGAAGGTTGTCTGCAACCTGCAGTCTTTCGTTGGTATAGAATCCGCCGACCAACCAATCGAGCTTGTTGTCGAAGGCCGTTCCCTGAAGGCGAAGCTCCTGGGTGAAGGTCTTGAACTGGCGGAAACTGTTTGCGCCATTGTTGGCACGATAAAGAATGTCGACCGAGCTATAGTCGGTGTCCGAAGCCTGGCTGTTCTTGTAGCTGCGATAGGCGGTGATCGAGGTCAGCTTCGCGCCGCCGAAATCCCAGCCGATCTCAAGCGAAATGCCGCCATCCGTCGTACGTCCGCCGAAAGTACGGCCCCGGCTGACCGAAATGTCACGGCCATATCCCTGATTGAACGCGGCCACAGGCTGCCCAAGATCGCGCAACACATTGATGATGTTGTTGCCATTTGTGGGCGGCAGTGTGCCAGCGCTCAGTGGTACGGCCAGATTGTTCAGGTCGCCGATGAATTGGTTGACCGAGCTGTCAACATAGGTCGCGGCGCAGCACGCCTCGACCCGCTGCGTGTAATCACCAATCAGGCGGACGGAGACGTCGCTGCTGGGGTTCCACAAAACTTGGCCACGAACGAAAAACCGGTCGCGCGTATTGACGTCGGTGTTGTTCGTCGTGTCGCGGTAAAATCCGTTGCGCTTGACATAAACCCCGTCGAGCCGTGCCGCGACGGTGTCGCTGATCGGGCCGGTGATGCTCCCCGACAGACGAAAGTAATTGAAATTGCCATAAGTGGCTTCGGCGTTGCCGCCAAACTCGAACTCGGGCTTCTTCGACACGATGCTGATGAGGCCAGCTGACGAGTTGCGTCCGCCAAGCGTGCCCTGCGGTCCGCGAAGCACTTCAACGCGTTCGATTTCGCCGAGCTCGTTAAGACCGATACCCGAACGCGAACGGTAAACACCGTCGATGAACACCGCGACCGAGCTTTCGAGGCCGGGATTGTCACCAACCGTGCCGATGCCGCGGATACGGGCCGAACCATTGGCTTCGTTGCCGGTCGAGGACACCAGCAGCGACGGCGCAACCTGGTTGAGCTGGCGAATGTCATTCGCGCCGCTGTTTTGCAGCGTTTCTGCGGTCACCGCCGATACCGCGACAGGCACATCGGAAAGCAGCTGCGCGCGCCCCTGGGCAACGACGACGATGTCATTGCTATCGTCGACGGGTTCCTGAGCGGCCTGCGGTGCAGCCGTGGACTGCGCATAGGCGGGCGCGGCGAATGCGACGACGGCAGCAATAGGTGCAGCCGACAACATCAAGCGAAATTTGGGCATTGCTCTCTCCTCCATCCGGGAGTTTCCACCCCGTTTGGAGACTAATTATGCCGAACCGTCAAAAAATGCCAGCAATGCCGCTTAAAACTGCGGTTTTCAGCCGTCCACGCGGCTTTTTTGCAACAGTGTTACAAACGTGACGCTACGGAAAGGCCTATTGTTGCTTAGGCGCGATAACCATCAGCATCTGACGGCCCTCCATACGGGGGTGCTGTTCGACCTTGGCAATTTCGATCGTGTCGGCCTGAACACGCTGCAACAGGATCATGCCGAGCTGGCCATGGCTCAGCTCGCGACCGCGAAAACGCAGCGTGACCTTGACCTTGTCGCCTTCGCCGATGAACTCGTGGATCTTCTTCATCTTCGTCCCATAATCATGGTCGTCGATGTTGGGACGCATCTTGATCTCTTTGATCTCCTGCGTCTTTTGAGATTTGCGCGCGATATTGGCTTTTTTCTGGGCCTCGTATTTGAACTTGCCCACGTCGAGGAATTTGGCGACCGGCGGGTCGGCGTTCGGTGACACTTCGACCAGATCGAGTCCGACTTCGCGTGCCTGTTCAATAGCCTCTCGGGTGTAGAGCACACCCAGATTCTCGCCATTCTCGTCGATCACCCGCACCTTTGGCGACTGGATGAATTCGTTGAAACGCGGGCCGTTCATCGGGACAGGTGGCGCACCCAGCGGGCGACGCATCATCGGCGGTCGGATAGTGTCTTCTCCTGAATCGGCCCGTGAGGGCCATTAATTCGCTCACTTAGGGCGTCGTCTGCCGCTTGCAAAGGGCCGCTCCAAGTTAACGCTGCTTTAGTAGGGTAACCGTTACCACTGCGCCACAGTCGGGCATCGCGTCCGGTTGTTTCGGAGATTGCCTTGGCGTCGATCGCCAGACCTGTTTCGCGCCCACGCCGTGTTGCGCTGCCGCCTGTCGCGGTGGCCGTGGTGCTGTTGCTGATTCTCGTCCTGCCGACTCCGGCGGGCTATGTCGGCGGCGGCGGTGATGACTGGTATTATGTGCAGGCCGCACGCTGTGCCGCAGCGCATGGCTGGTGCCTGCCCGAAACCCATTGGGCAACGCGCTGGCCACTGGTCGCGCCGATGGGGTTGGTATTCGCGGTGTTTGGTGATGGCTGGTGGCAGGCGAGCATCGTGCCGCTGGTCTACAGCTTGCTGGCGGTCGCTCTCTTCGTCCGCCTCGTCGAAAATGCCTGGGGACCGCGCGCCGGTCTTATCGGCGGTATCGCCTTTGTCGCCACAGCGTCATTCGCCAAGGGGCTGCTGCAACCCAATGTGGAAACCGTTGAGCTTGCCTTGCTGCTGACAGCGGCCAGCGTCGGAGAACTGGCGTTGCGGCGCACAAGCGGCCGCTTGGCGCTCGTTGCCGGAGTATTGCTCGGCGTGGCGGCACAGGCACGGATGACCAGTCTGGTCTGGCTACCTATCGGCCTGCTGGCGCTGATCTTCGTCCCGCCCGCGCGTCGGCGGCTGGCCCTGCCGGCATTGGTCGGCTTTGCGCTGCCGCTCGCGCTGGAATCGATTTTCTATGGTCTGTGGGCCGGGCGTCCGTTGCTCAGCCAGCACTTGTCCGCCGCGCATACGCGCATTGCGTCGAGCGAGCTGCCCGCCAGCGTCGATCTCTCGCGCTCGCCGCTGTTCAACCCCCAGTTCATCGATGGTTGGCAACCGGCGATGAATGTCCATGTCCACTGGACGGTTGACGGCGTCCTCAACCTGCTCGCCAATCCACAGATGGGGCCCGTGTTGCTGGCGGCGCTGATATTGCTCTGGCTGCGACGCAAGACGCTGTCGTGGCGTGATCCTGTCGTTCTGGTCGCTGGTGCTGCTCTGCTGTACACCGGGGCCTTGATCTACGGCCTGGCGATCGATCCCAAGGCGCGGATGTTCCTGCCGGTCGCGGCGCTTGCTGCCGCGATTGTGGCCAAGCTCGCCGTTGAGGTCTGGGACAGCGGTGAACGCTCGTTGGCCGGGGCAATTATTACCCTGCTGGTTGTGATCGGCGCGGTCGAGACGGCCAAAAGGTTCGACATGGGCGCGGCAGGCCCGCTCGCGGGTTCATGGGCGCGTGAACACCCCGGCGATGTCGCGGTCGAGGATGCGACGCGGCGGTTTCTGACCTTCGACGCAACCGTCCGGGCGTTACCGGTCGAGCCGGTGAACAAGGATCGGCTGATCGTGCTCGTGGCGGGATTCTGTGGCGAGGCAGCGCCGGTCGTCGCTGCGCCCACAGGATGGGCACTTGATCGCAGCGCCGATTTCGGGCGTGCAAACGATCCGCTCACTCTTTGCGAGTTTAGGCGGCCCTGACAGTATAAGGGCTTCGACAAGCTCAGCCAAGCCGGTTTGAGAGCGACCTCCTCCACCCGACTTTGCTGAGCTTGTCGAAGCCCCCACCTTCTACCAACCCTTCAGCCAAGATAGTCCGCTAACAGGGTGTTGGCGCGCGGCCCGTCCCAGTCCATGCCGCCCGCAATCCGCCAGACCTCTTTGCCGTCCGCATCGTAGAGCACTGTCGTCGGCAGCAACCCGCCGCCATAGGCAAAACCCAGATTATTCTCGGCATCGCGATAGGGCGCCAGATTGGCGAGCTTCGCCTTTGCCCACCACGCGGGCACCGGGTCTATCGCCTGTTTCGACGAGTCCTGATTGACGACCATGACCCGCAACTTGCCCTTTGTGCGCGCCGCCAGCCGGTCAAGCGAGGGCATTTCCTTGACGCACGGCCCGCACCATGTCGCCCATAGATTTACGAGCAACGGCTGGCCCCTGAAGTCCGCGAGCTTGACCGGTTTGCCGTCGGGGGCGGCGAAGGCGTCGGTAGGCATTGCCGATCCGCGTTGTGTGATGTCGAGGGCACCGGCGGGTTCACCACCTGCGGGGGCGGCAGCGGTTGCCGCCGCGTTGGGTTGCGGGGTCGCAGAGTCTTGCCTATCGCAAGCGGCAATCAACAGGGCAGGCACGAGACAGATAATGAGCGGGCGCAAGACAGGCTCCAATGCAATGTGGGGCGGGCGCTTTGCGGAAGGGCCCGCAGCGGTGATGCGTGCGATAAATGCCTCGCTGCCGTTCGACAAGCGGTTGTGGCAACAGGATATTGCCGCGTCAAAAGCGCATGTCGATATGCTGGGCGCGCGGGGAATCCTGACGGCGGCGGATGCGGCGGTCATTGCCGGGGGACTTGACCTCGTCGCATCGGAATATGCGGGCGGTGCGTTGCCTGACGACCCCGCGCTTGAGGATATTCATATGGCAACCGAGGCGCGGCTTGCCGAGCTGGTCGGGCCGGTCGCGGGTCGCCTCCACACCGCGCGCAGCCGCAACGATCAGGTCGCCACCGATTTTCGCCTGTGGGTGCGCGATGCGGTTGATGCCGTCGATGCCGGATTGCGGGCGTTCCAGTCGGTGCTGCTCGACCGCGCTGATGAAAACGCCGACGCGGTGATGCCCGGCTTCACCCATTTGCAAAGCGCGCAGCCGGTGACGCTCGGCCATCATCTGATGGCGTGGTATGAAATGATCGCGCGTGACCGTTCGCGTTTTGCCGATGCGCGTCGCCGGATGAACCGGTCGCCACTGGGCAGCGCGGCACTTGCTGGCACGGGCTTCCCCATCGATCGCGACATGACAGCGCAGGCGCTTGGGTTTGACGGGCCGACCGCGAATTCGCTTGATTCGGTCAGCGACCGCGATTTTGCGCTCGATTATCTGTCGGCGGCGGCAACCTGTGCGATCCACCTCAGCCGCATGGCGGAGGAAATCGTGATCTGGGCCTCGCAACCCTTTGGGTTTATTGCCCTGCCTGACGCATGGTCCACGGGAAGCTCGATCATGCCGCAAAAGCGCAATCCCGATGCGGCGGAGCTGGTGCGCGGCCATGCCGGACGGATATTGGGCTGTCACACCGCGCTGATGGTCACGATGAAGGGCCTGCCACTCGCCTATTCAAAGGACATGCAGGACGACAAGGAGCCGGTATTCGAGGCGCACGACCTGCTCGACCTGAGCATTGCCGCGATGGGCGGGATGACAGCCGCGCTGACCTTCCGCACCGACCGGATGCGGGCACTGGCCGAAAGCGGCTTTGCGACCGCGACCGATCTTGCCGACTGGCTGGTCCGTGAGGCTGATGTCCCATTCCGTGAGGCGCATCATATTACCGGCCGCGCGGTCAAGGCAGCGGAGGAGCGTGGCTGCGGTCTTGGCGACCTCCCGCTCGACGTGCTGACCGCGATCGACTCACGGATCGATGCGCGGGTGTTTGGTGTGCTCACCGTTGATGCCTCCGTCGCCAGCCGCACCAGCCATGGCGGAACCGCGCCGGTCAAGGTAAGGCAAGCCATTGCCGCCGCGCGTGCGGCGCTGGAGGAAC
>JANNCK010000381.1:0-2023 GCA_031386545.1 Sphingomonadales bacterium | reverse complement strand
CAACATCCGCGATTTCGCGACGGACAAGCACAAGTCGGTCGATGATACGCCCGCTGGTGGTGGCGCGGGGATGGTGATGCGGGCGGATGTGCTTGCTGCCGCCGTTGATCATGCCATCGCCGCTCAGCCAACTGCGTCCATTCTCGCCATGACCCCGCGTGGCACACCGCTCACTCAAGCCCGCATCCGCGAACTCGCCAGCGGTCCCGGCGTCACTATCCTGTGTGGTCGTTTCGAGGGGATCGACGAGCGCCTGTTTGACGCCCGCCCGCAGGTCGAACAGGTCTCGATTGGCGACTTCATCCTGTCCGGCGGAGAGGTCGCCGCGCTCGTTCTGCTCGACGCTTGCATCCGCCTGCTTCCCGGCGTAATGGGCGCGCCCTTGAGCGGGGATGACGAGAGCTTCGAAACGGGGCTTTTAGAATATCCGCACTACACCCGACCCGCTGATTGGGAAGGGCGCACGATCCCGCAAGTGTTGCGATCGGGGGATCATGCGAAAATCGCGGCATGGCGGCAACGTCAGGCGGAAGACGATACACGGTTACGCAGACCGGACCTTTGGGAGCGCCATATCGGGGCTCGGGTCCAGACTGCCTCTGACGCGCGACGAAAGAATAAGGATTAAATGGGGCATGAACCTCATCCAGACGATCGAAGCCGAAAACATCGCGAAACACACTGCCAAGCGCGCCATCCCCGAATTCCGTCCCGGTGACACGCTGAAGGTCGGCGTCCGCGTCGTCGAAGGCGAGCGCACCCGCGTCCAGAACTACGAAGGTGTTTGCATCGCACGCTCGAATAAGGGCATGGGATCGAACTTTACGGTTCGCAAGATTTCATTTGGCGAAGGCGTAGAGCGCGTCTTCCCGCTCTATTCGCCCAACATCGACAGCATCGAGATCGTCCGCAAGGGTGCCGTGCGTCGTGCCAAGCTCTATTATCTGCGCGGTCGCCGCGGCAAATCGGCACGTATCGCCGAACGTCGCGATACGCGTGGCGATAACGCCTAAGGTTAAATCGCCTTTCGCCGATCATTTCCATGATTGCCGTCGCCCTGAACTTGTTTCAGGGTCTACCCATCCGCCCGGGCTTACGTTCGGTCGGATGGGTGGATGCTGAAACAAGTTCAGCATGACGGTCGATTATGGGAGCGATGATGCTGAAATGGTTATTCGGGCTAGCGGTAGTCATATCGGCCCCCGCCTTGGCTGACGAACAGCTCCCCCAGAAGCTAACGCTCGAACGGGTATTTGCGTCGCCTAACCTCGGCGGCGCTGCGCCGCGCTCGCTTAAACTCTCACCCGATGGCAAACTGCTCACCTCGCTGCGTCCGCGCGCCGATGACCGTGAGCGGTTTGATCTGTGGGGCGTCGATACCGAGACCGGCGAAGCGCGGATGCTGGTCGACTCGACCAAATTCGGCGGCGGCGAGTTGTCTGAAGCCGAAAAGATGCAGCGTGAACGCGCCCGCATCGGCGGGTCGCGCGGGATCGTAGCGTACGACTGGGCAGCGGACAGCAAGTCGCTGCTCGTGCCGCTCGACGGCGATATCTATGCAGCAGGTCTCGACGGCAACATCCGCCGCCTGACCACCACCCCGCAGGGTGAACTCGACGCAGCGATCAGCCCCAAGGGCGGGTTCGTGTCGTTCGTGCGTGACCAAAATTTCTATGTGACCGACCTTGCTTCCGGCACCGAACGCCGCTTGACGCGCGATGGCGGCGGCACGTTGAGCTGGGGTCTCGCCGAATTCGTTGCGCAAGAGGAAATGGACCGCACCAAGGGTGCGTGGTGGTCTCCCGATGATACCCGCATTGCGGTTGCGCGCGTCGATGAAAGCGGTGTTGCCGTTGTTAGCCGTGCGGCCATCGGGGCCGACGGAACGAAAATCTTTGATCAACGCTATCCCCGCGCCGGGGCTGCCAATGCCAAGGTTCAACTGTTCGTGATGCGCAACGACGGCACTGGCCTCGCGCGGGTTGATCTCGGTAATAACGACGACATCTACCTAGCCCGCGTC
>JANNCK010000373.1:0-5736 GCA_031386545.1 Sphingomonadales bacterium | reverse complement strand
AGACAGCAATCAAGGACTTCCAGCCGATGCAGCCCGGTGACGTCCCCGCCACCTACGCCGACATCGACGCCATCGTGCGCGACAAGGGCTATGCGCCGACGACACCGCTAGAGGTGGGGTTACCGAGGTTCGTGGAGTGGTTTAGTAGCTATTCGGGGATGCAGTAGCGATAGCCATCGATGGCGTACCGACGCAGTGAGCGGTCGCGCCAGCCTGTCCTGACAGCACGCCACCGGCGATCAACTGCGCGACTTCGATCGATAGAATGGCGCGCCCGCCAGCTGTCAGATGCCCTTCATCAACGAATAGATTCAAGTCGCGGAGCGACGTGCAATCGATCATTGCAACCCGTCCAGCATATGCCTGCATGACCCGGTCGAAATGCGGCTTGGCTGAGTGCGATGCCGGATCTAGAATCGGCGTTTGGGGCGTTATAACGATTGCCACCTGTCCGTTGGTCAGTCGCAGCAGACGGTCCAACGCGCCACGCATGACCACTTCTTGCATCGCACCGCCGTAGCGGGAAGCCGGGTAGAACGCCCGCGAGCGGGCAACGAGCTTTTCCCAATCCTGCATGAGGTGTGGCGGCGTGCGCTGATACAGATAGTCGTCGGCGGGCTTTAGCTCATCCTTGTAACTCTCGTAACGGCTGACCGGGAGCGACCCGAGCCATTTCGCCCTCAGATGTCGAATTTCCAATCGTGCAAGCAGATTGAGTTGGCGCGCGTGGCTACGCAGCGGAAGGATGAGCCGCGCAGCAATATGATGACCTTCGCGCGTCAGTAACGGACGCGAAGGGAGCGCAATCACCTCACCCCAATCGAGTAATGAAACATACTCCTCGGCTGCGAGTTCCGGGCTGCCATCGCGGAACATCGTCCAAGTGCTGAACGCGACGATTACGCAGCGCGGACGCAAGTCATAGCGCTCTAAAATGGTCGCTTGCAGTGCAACCACCTCATTATTCCCGCCCGTTGTTGCTGCATTGAGAAATGCAACACCGGGGGCGTTGCGCGCGAGTATCCCTGCGTCGAAGCCTTCGCGTCCGTTGGATGCTCCCAGAACGACGCAGGTGTTGCGGGCATTCCTTTTGAGATCGATCACGCTTTTGGCGAACCACTGCCCTGGTACGAACTGAAACCGGGTGGCGTAAGCATCGAACAATTGCGGATGGGCAACGTAACGAATCGCACCCGCAAAAGCCGCGCTAACCGCTAGTGCGGCAATAAGCATCGTTGCCGCGCGTGCTGCATCTCGAAGCCCCATCGAACGCATCAAAACGCACCATATACAAACGGCGCATTCGCCTTTTGTGTCATGATGACCACCGCCGCCAGCATCGTCAGATTCAAGCCGATACGTACGACAAGGCGAATTGAATGCGGAAGTGGAGTGTTCATCGCGCGTTTCCGACCATCTGTTGCATCGCGGTCAGGTGCAGCATCGCGACGACAGTCGCCAGCACATAGATCGGCCCGACAAAGCCTAGCCAACGACTAAGCGCAGGGCTTCTTTCGAGCATCCGCATTCCGACAGTGTCGCGCACATATTTCTCGATCGCCAATATGCAGCCGAACAACACGCCCCAAATCAGGAACGGCAGGGTGAACCGATGCCACAAACCCACAAAGGTAAAAGCTACCATCAAGCTGATTGCATTGACGGCATATTCGCTGCCGCCTGAAAAGCGCCGCATGAACGTCAGTTGCAGCGGCAGATAAATATGCCGACGCACCCAATCGCCCAGCGACATGTGCCAGCGCGACCAGAAGTCGGTCAGCGAAGTTGCGAATAAAGGGTGGTTGAAGTTGACCGGTGTCGGGATCCCGATCAGTCGCCCGATACCAAGCGCTATCAGCGAGTATCCGGCAAAATCGAGATAGATGTAGATGAATGATATGAATGTGTCCGCCACGGTCGCGCTCGGCCAGTCGCCATTAACACCGACTACGAACAGCCGGATCAGATCGGCCACGACGAATTTGAGGAACAATCCCGTGACGATTGCCTCGATGCCATCGAGAAACACACGCCAATCGGGCACAGGAAATCCGCCGCGTGCGTCAACGTGGATATGTTCGCGATACACATTCACCGGGCCTGCCGGCATCATGAAAAAGGGTGCCAGATAACCGCTGAGCGCAATCGGATCGAGCAGCGGTGCGCCGTCGCGCACTGCGGCGACTGCATCCCATGCGCGAAGCGCAACATAAGAAAACGAGATCAACGCCAACAAGCGCAACGACCATGGCAACGGAACTGTTGCCCCGGCCTGGACGAATTCGAATAGTGCCTTTTGCCAGATCACGCCAAGCCCGATGCTGATCGTTGCGACAAAAACCAGAACAGTACCTGCGACACGTCCATTCTGTTTTCGGGCGATGAACAGGCACAGCCATAGCAGGGCAGAAAAACCCGAGATCAGCACGGTCGCCCGAAGGCCGAGGAGCAGATAGACCGCGACGAGATTCAGCAGTGCATACCAGGTCGATGGCGGTACCGGCGGACGCAGCCGCACGAGTACAAAAATTGCAAGTGCACAGAGCCAGAACCGGAATTCGAGTTGGAAGATCATATCCGTACGCCCCTGCTCAGAGCCCGGTCATGCACAAGAAGGGGGCGTCACTGGTCCCGTAGATTTGGAGTCCCTCACGACGGTGCAGGCCGACCGCGCTGCGGTTGCGCGCTTCGACATGCAGCGACAATGCCCGGCCCGCTGCCGCCTCACGCGCAACGCTATAGAAATAGCTCGAGACCCCCTTGCCCCGATAGCTCGGCACAACGCCAATGCGCGCTATGTAATAGCTATCGGGAGGCACAAGCTGGATGGCAGCGGCGTGATGTACAGTCGTCTCCAGAACATGCGATTCCAGATTGGCGTCAATCAATGAGATTAAGTGAAACATACTTGAAATCTGTCGAACCTGCATTTCTTCTGCCGGATAGCCGCAGAACACCCCGACAAGCGCGCCATCAGCTTCGACAAGCGCTACACCGTTTTCGAGTTCCGTACCTGGCTCAGTCATTTCAGCAGCAATAGCTGCATTTAGATCAGCAGCAGGAATATTGAGTAACGCGTAATATCCGGAAAGCGAACTAGCTAAAAGTGGTGCAGCAGTGAACTGTTGCATCTCACTCAAATCCGATACAGAGATCAGTCGAGCTGTACCAAACCCGCTCAATTTAGTTTCAACCTCACCAGATCGACCAAGTCGCCCACGTTACGAAAACTAGAAATTTCGCTCGTACGAAACTTGACTCGAAATTCCCTCTCTACAGCAAGAATAAGACGGATGTGCATCAGACTGTCCCAACCCTTGACATCTCCTGCAGTCATCTCGGGCGATACGGCAAGACTGGGGATTTTCAGTATCTGTTGAAAAACGGTCGTCAGCCCCCCGTAGATTTCTTCGTCTGTCACCTATCATCCTTCGTAAAAAAACCGTTCCGAAGACTATTCTCCACGACCGCTCGAATTGCCGATGGCCAGTCTTTAGGTTCAGCACCATGTTGTGCAACTAACGCAAATGCGATTCGCTCGAGCCCCATTGCAAAGCACCCAGTGCAGGCAAATCCGCCGTCGGCGTTAGCAATGTTGAGTGTTCTCCCGAAAAAATTTCCGTGTCGGTTGTAGGATGCCACTGCCAAAGATTTTCCACGGTAGGGAATATCGGCACGAACTTCGTGTTTGAGTTCAAATGCCGCTTGGTAAGCAGTCTGATCGCGAAACGTATCGACAAAAAAGGGATCATTAGCAGTTTCGACGCAGTAGGTCAGGTCGAGCTCGGAAAGGATTGGAGCGACTGCTAAGCGAACCAGCTCAAGTTGTTCGGCAATAGCGTCCTCCTCACCGACAAAAATGATCTCGCGCATCGTAAAATTCCACGCCCGCTCCAGCGCGTACATATTGCTTGCCTCGAACCGGAAGCAATGACCGTGTGCGGTCGCGACAAGGCCTCGCTCGCCAATGCGCGTATTCTCCAGCGTGGCGTAGAGATGATGACAAACAGTTGGCGACAGCATCGCCGGTGCCCGCGAAAAAAGCGCAGGATCGGCATGGACGTGACCGTCGATACAGCACGCATCATTACCGAAGCGCCGGATGTCATCGATATCCGGATTGAGATGCGTCACAAAACTAAGCGAGTGCGGGAAGTTTTTGAAATACTGAACGCGCTCAAGATATGCAGGTGAGATGAGCGCGGGAAAGCGGTACGGATGTGCGCCCATCGATAGCGCAATCTCTTCCAGCCGGCGGTCGATATGCGAGATGACTGCAGTTAGCTGCGGTCCGAGCGTAAAATAGCCCTCGCCTTCCTGAAAGACTTCGCCGCGCGCGATGAGTGCGGGCATCGGGTCAGCCGTAAAGGGCATTGCGCCGCTGCGACTTTCAAGGACGCGTATCTCGGGTTCGAACGCGTCCTCGGTCATGTCGTGCACGAGTCGCAGGATACGCTCGACAATTTCCTGGCGTTCGCCATCGGGAACGTCGGAGGCCACCGAAAAACAAACCGTCGAACCGTCGCTTTCCAACGCTGCCGATATCACGCGCCGATCCAGATATGCCAGCTTTGCATGCACATCGGCCCGCAAAAAACCGGCTACGGGTGTCGGTAGGGACACTGTCTGCGCGGAAATCATGACACACGGTCGGGCAAAGCATCCATCCCCGACGGATTACCGACAGCCGACACCGATGCAAGCACGGATGCAGCAACGAGGTAGTTAACGCTCTGCTGTCCGCATCACTTTACGGCGGCTTCCGCTTTGAGGCGCTCCACATGCTTCTTACGAAACTTCGCAAGCTTCGGCGCAACGACGATCTGGCAATAGGGGTTGGCCGAGCCTTCGCGATCGAAATATTCCTGGTGATAATCCTCGGCGACATACCAGTCGGATAGCGTCTCGATGGTCGTGACAATGGGCCGGTCATAATCGACCTGCGCGCGCACAATCGCGGCACGCGCCGCTGCGTCCTGTTCGGGCGAATGCGGGAAAATCGCCGAGCGGTATTGGGTGCCGACATCATTACCCTGCCGGTTGAGCTGCGTCGGGTCGTGAATCTCGAAGAAAATGTCGAGAATTTCATCGAAGTTGACACGGTCGTTATCGAATAGGATCCGCACCGCTTCCGCATGGCCGGTCGCGCCGCCGCAGACTTCGCGGTAGGTCGGATCGGTCACATGGCCACCAATATATCCGCTCTCGACGCTTTCGACGCCCGCCAGCCCGTCGAACACGGCCTCGATGCACCAGAAGCATCCGGCGGCAAGGGTGGCAGTTTCGCTGGTCATCGTGGTTCTCCTATGTTCAGGAGATAGGGTGGCGCGGTCAGGCCGCAAGCTCCTCTGCCGTCAGCGTGTATAATCCTTCGGCGCCCGCTGTCGCCGACGCCGCCTTGCCCAGCGCTTCAGGGACAATCCGGTCGAGGAAGAATCGCGTCGTCGCAACCTTGGCCTTGAGGAATACGGGATCGCCCTGCCCCGCCGCCAGCCGTACTGTCGCCAGCTTGTTCTGCCGCGCCATCAATGCGCCCGCCGCCATGACCGACACCATGTCTAGGAATGGATAGCTGCCGGCCAGCCGGTCCTCCATGCTTGTCGACAGCATCCAGTCAGCGGCACTTTCAACCGCATCGGCAAGGTCGAGCAGCGCCGCCTCTCCCGCCGCATCACCCCGCGCGTCGGCAATTAGCGACTTCAACGCCGTACCACCGTCGCCTGTCAGTTTGCGGCC
>JANNCK010000367.1:0-12319 GCA_031386545.1 Sphingomonadales bacterium | reverse complement strand
CAGCCGCTGATGATGCAGTTCGCCTGTCCTCACTGTGGTCCACGGGCGCAAAGCGAGTTCGTGTTCGAGCGTACGGTCGATTCGGTTGTCACGCTCGATGCCAAGCCCGAAGATGCGATGGCCGCGCTCTTCACGCGCGGCAATCCACGGGGTTTCGACGACGAGATCTGGCGTCATACTTACGGCTGCCGCGCCTGGATGGTCATCACGCGGCACCGCGTCACCCATACGATCAGCGCTATTCGCGTTATCGGGCCGGAAACGCTGCCATGATCAGGTTCAGCTTCGATGGTAAAACCTATCAGGCGCAGGAAGGCGATACGCTGGCCGCAGCACTGTTGCGAAACGGCATTGGGCTCGTCGGGCGCAGCTTTAAATATCACCGCCCTCGCGGCATCATGACGGCTGGCGTCGAGGAGCCCAATGCGCTGGTCACCGTGGGCCAAGGCGGTCGCCGCGAGCCTAACACCCGCGCCACCGATGTGTTCGTCTATGAGGGTCTGGTTGCGACGAGTCAGAACCGCTGGCCCAGCCTTGCGTTCGACGTCGGCGCGGTGCTCGGCCTTGCAGCACCGGTACTTTCTGCCGGGTTCTACTACAAAACCTTCTTCGGCCCGGCGAAGCGCTGGTTGCGGTATGAATATTTTATCCGCAAGGCGGCGGGGCTCGGGCACCCGCCTGCTGAACCGGACCCCGACCGGTTCAGCCAGCGCGCTGCGTTTTGCGATGTGCTGGTGGTCGGTGCAGGGCCGGCGGGGTTGCAGGCTGCGCGCGAGGCGGCGGACGCTGGCAAGCGGGTTATTCTCGTCGAGCAGGACAGCATCCTTGCCCCCTCGCTGGTCCGAGATCCGCAGAAGCAGGAATCGGCCTGGGTCGAGACGACCGCCGCCGCGATCCGTGCTGCCGGGGGCCGGATCCTGCCGCGCACGACGGCTTCGGGCTATTGGGAACATGATCTTGTCACGCTCACCCAGCGGCTTTGCGAAGCCGGGCAGGTGCCACGAGACGGCGTAACGCAGCGGCTGTGGCATGTCCGCGCCAGGCAAGTCATTCTCGCCACCGGCAGTATCGAGCGGCCCATGGCTTTCGCCAATAATGATCGTCCCGGCATCATGCTCTCACAGGCAGCGCGCACCTATGTGCGGCGCTTCGGCGTACTTCCGGGCAAGCGCGTCGTTATCGCGACGAATAATGACGATGCCTATGAGACGGGCTTGGCGCTGCGCGCGGCAGGGGCGGAGATCGTTGCCATCCTAGATGCTCGACCCGCACCGGCGGGGGCCGACAGCGAATTTCTGGTGCACAACACCGCCGTCCCGCTTTCGACCACAGGGGCGCGCCAAGGCCTGAAAAGCGTCAGTGCGCAGATCGACGACGCTCTCAAAACCTGGGCGGCGGATTTGCTTGTGGTCTCGGGCGGGTTCACGCCAGTGGTTCACCTGCACATGCAGGCGGGCGGCACGCTCGACTGGAACGCCGGGGCGCAGGCCTTTGTGCCCGCAACCTCGCACCAGAATGTGACGACTGCCGGCGGCGCGGCGAACCCCGACCCGGTGTTCACTCTCGCGCCCGCCGGAAACCCCAAAAAGAGTTTCATAGATTTCCAGAACGATGTGACCCTCGCCGACGTCGATCTCGCCTGGGCGGAAGGGTATCGCTCGGTCGAACATTTGAAACGCTACACCACGCTCGGCATGGCAACCGATCAGGGCAAGACCAGCAACATGGCGGCGCTCGGACGTCTTGCCGAAAAACAGGGTATCTCGATCCCCGAAGCGGGCCTCACGACGTTTCGCCCGCCGTATACGCCGGTTACCATGGGGCTGCTGGCAGGCGCGGGAGCCAAAGACGCCGGAGCGCATGTTCGTCGGCTTGCGCTTTATGATGTCCATGCCACGAAAAGCCCGATCTGGCAGCCGCTCGGCTATTGGTTCCGCCCGCGCGCCTATCCGCAGGGTGACGAAACGCTCGCGCAGGCGGCATTGCGGGAAGCAAGGACCGTGAGGACTGCTGTCGGCATGACCGACGTTTCGACGCTCGCTAAATTCGAAGTCTCCGGCCCCGATGCCGCGGCGTTTCTAGAAATCATCTGCGCCACCAGCGTCGTTAAGCTTGCGGTCGGGCGCGGACGTTACACCTTTATGATGCGCGAAGACGGGTTCGTGTTCGACGACGGCACAGTCTGGCGGATCGCCGAGAACCGCTACCTTCTGACCAGCTCGACCGGCGGGGCAGACCGCATGGCGACGCATATTTCCTACCTACGCCAATATCTTAAGCCCGAATTCGAAGTTTCCGCAGTTAATGTTCAGGAACATTATACCGGGATCGCAGTCGCTGGTCCCAGCGCGCGGGCGGTACTTGAAGCGCTGGTAGGCGCAGCGCCGCCGCGCCACATGTCGACCGTTTCCGCCACCATTGCGGGTGTGCCGGTGCTTGTGCTCGCCGCGAGCTATAGTGGTGAGCGCGCGTTTGAAATCTATGCCGACGCGACGCAAGCTGCCACCGTCTGGCACGCGTGCGAGGCCAAAGTGGCGGGGCAGGGCGGCTGCCTCTACGGCATGGAGGCCATGGAGTTTCTGCGCATCGAAAAGGGCCATCTTGTCGTCGGGGGTGAAATCGACGGACGGATGACGCCGCACGATCTCGGCCTTGCGGGGATGCTCAACAAGGCCGGTGGGTTTATCGGCGCGCAAGGGCTCACGCGACCAGCCCTAGGCGCGCCGGACCGCCGTCAACTCGTTGGGCTCGAGGCTCTGGAGGGCAATATTCTTGAGGGTGCCATGCTCGTCGCCCGCGAGGGCGAGGAAGTGCAGGGCCATGTCAGCGCCGCGGCCTTTCGCGTGATCGCAGGCGGCTCGATCGCGCTGGGGCAACTTCGCGGCGGCTTCCTGCGCCACAACGAGGAACTGATCGCAACCTCGCCCACCCGTGGGCAAAAGGCGCGTGTCCGCGTCGTCGCGCCGCATTTCTACGATGCGGGCGGGGAGCGCTATCGTGACTGACGTGACCATAACAATTCTCCCGGCAGCGCCGCTGCATGTCTTCGAAATCTGGAGTGCGCCCGCGCAGGTAGCTGCACGATTCATATCCGTAACGGGTTTTGCGCTTGCGCCGATGGGCCACTCGGCAGGCAATGATTCACTGCGCCTGATCCGCTATGAGCCTACGGTCTGGCTCGTCGAGGGCGACGCTGCTGCCCTGCCCGCAATCCTGAACGACGACGGCGCGGTCACCGCTATCGGCGGTGGCATAAAGCGCGTGCGTCTGTCTGGCCCGGGCTGGCGGGCACTTCTGATGGAAAGTGGCGTGTTCGACGCCGAAAACCCCGACTTTGCGCCTGAATGTAGCGCCGCGACCACTATCGATCATGTTGCAGTTCGCCTGCACGTCGTGAGCGAGGATGCCTGTGACGCTTATGTCCCCGCGAGCTTCAGCGCGGGGCTGGTGCATTTCTGGGAAGAGGCGGTCGGAATTTTGGTGAGGTAGGCAAATCCAAGTTTCGTTGATGAAAAATGCGAGAACGTCTCTGCGCTGCATCCCAAGATCGCTGCCAGCTACAAGCTGCGACCGTCGCCTCGCACAGCTGGCGTTCCGAGCGAATGCCCATCACATAGCCCACGATCAGCATCCGCAGCATCAGCTCAGGATCAATCGAAGGTTGGCCTGTGTCGCTTTAGAATGGCATTACCGGCTTACGGATGTCGCCAAGATCGACGAACCGGTCAATCGTCCACAGCATGTGATCGGGCGGCGCATGCCCCTTGAGGCTGAAACCGTAAAACAGTGCCTCCTGCGTCCCAGTTCGCTCGCCTATCATCGCGCCGATCCTCCAACCGCGAGTGACTCAGACCATTGCCAGCAAAGCAAGCAAAACCCAGTTTAACAGAATTTCCAACATATCAGCCATAGAGAGGGGGTTTTGTGCAGCAGCCCTGGTCATTTGGGAGGCCGCTAGTCGGTATCCAATGTGCGTGTATGAAAGTCCATCTGCCCGCTGCCAACGGCATCAAAATGTGCCCTATCGTGGGCAGAGAGGTATATTTGAGGTTCATTGGATACGTCAAAGTAGCACAGTAATTAGCACACTAACGGAGAAAAGTACTATATTCTGTTTATGTTATAAATGCTTATGAGATTTCAACAGTGACTCAAAAGCAATTCAAAATCCCGTTCCGCAAGGAGTGTGGGTTCGATTCCCACCGCCCGCACCACTCTGGACTAGCGCCGCTGCCTAGTGTGACAACCGGCAGATCATGCCCCGAGCGGCACAAGCGTATCGCCAGCACATTCCGCGTCGGGAGCGAAGAGCGGCTCATTTCGGAGCCGGTTATAAATCGGCTGAAAATCTGTCTCCGCTGTGATTTTGAGCAGATGTTCGAAACTATCAATGACAAAATAGGTACGCTGAAATTCATCGAATATGTAATCGGTTTGCATGACCCGCGCCAAGTCGAATTTGATCCGCCGAACATCTGGGGCCGTCAATGCGTGGACGGTCTCGCTATAGCTGGAAAGCAGTCCCGCCCCGAAGCATCGCAAGGCACCCTTCTCCATCACCAGCCCGAACTCGACAGTATGAAGGTAGAGCCGACCAAGCAGATCGACTGCATCCAGCGTTTCCGCCCGCAGGCCAGCCTTGCCATAGGCAACCATGAAGTCCGCAAAGACGGGGTTGGTTAGCATAGGCAAATGGCCGAAGAGATCATGGAACATATCCGGCTCCTCGGAATAATCCAGCGAACACGAGGGCCGTAGGAAGTTGGCCGCGGGAAATCGGCGTTCAGAGAGATGCCGGAAAAAAGGTTCGTTGGGGATAACGCCAGGCACGGGTACGATCTGCCACCCTGTCGCTGTGTGCAGCCGGGGGTTGAGTTCCGCAAGATCGGGGATGCCGGGCTTGGACAGCCGAAGAATATCCAGACCTGACTGAAAAGCCTCGCATGCCATTTCGGTTACGGCATCGGTCTGCCGCTTGATAAGCAGATCCCAGGTCGCATGTTCCTCACAGGTAAAATAATCCCAGTCTTGGGGCATCGTCCAATCACGTGCCACGCCTTCGGGGGGAACCTCGTAAACATGTGTCGCGGCCATCGCGCTGCTCCTTGTCGTGCGAGGCAAGCATAATGCGATTGGCGCAAAACATTGTGCTGAAGCGTCGCCTGATCCCGACAAGAATAAGGACAATGTTCTGTGTTCATGTGGGTATAAGGAAATCGTTCCGTCTTTGGCCGAGAAACTTGCCGTTTGCTCTGCAAGGGCTAGGCTGTCGAAACAGCCGGAGATGAGTGATGGACAAGATCGATTGGAAAATACTGGCGGAACTGGAAAGCGACGGACGCTTGTCGTTCGCCGATCTCAGCGATCGGGTCGGACTTTCGAAATCGCCGTGCTGGGCGCGGGTCCGCGATCTGGAAGCCGACGGTGTCATTCAAAGCTTCAACGCCAAAATTAATCCGTCCGCTTTAGGCTTGGCCGTTCAATGCTCTGTCGCGGTTCGCATCCGCTTCGACGGTCATGCCGAGTTCGAGGCGGCAGCAGTCGCACATCCCGCAATCATTGAATGTCACACGACTGCCGGAGACAGCGATTATCTCCTTCTTATCTATGCGCAGTCGGTCGAGCATCTCGACGATTTGCTCCGCCACGAATTGGCGAAGCTGCCTGGGGTCCATCGGTTGTCGACCACAGTTTGCCTCAAGACGATCAAGGCCCGCGCACCGCTGACCCGCTGGGCTATCCTCGCTGCCGATGAGACACGTTGACCATGGTTTGGACATCCATTCCCTCTCGCGTGCAGTGTGAAATTTCATGGAGTTCGCAATGACCATCCGCAACTTCGTCGAAGACGGCGTCGAGTCCTTCGAGGCGCAGATCGACGGCGAGACGATTCAATGGGACAAGGGTCTGTCCTACGCACGGCACCTACAGACCGAGCAGCTGCTCGCCTCGCAAATTCCAATCTCGGACAAGCCTGACGAGATGCTGTTCATTATCATGCATCAGACGATGGAGCTGTGGATCAAACTACTGCTGCACGAGATGCGGCTTGTGGTGAAGGCGGTGCAGTCCGACGACGTGGATCACGCCATAAAGACGCTCGATCGTATCGCGACGATTCAGCGTCACATGATCAATAGCTGGGAAGTGCTGGCGACACTCACGCCGCATGATTTTCTCACCTTTCGGGGCTTTTTGCGCAAGGCGTCGGGCTTCCAGTCGCACCAATATCGCGAGCTCGAGTTCATGCTCGGTAACAAACGCGAGGAGCTGCTGCTGGTGCACACTGACGATCCTGCGGTCCACGCACGACTGACGGCGGTTCTGCGTGCGCCATCGCTTTATGATGAACTGCTAAGATTGCTGGCACGCCGCGGCTTCGCGATTCCCGCCTCACACCGCGATCGCGATTGGAGCCTGCCTTACGAGGCGTCCGACGCCGTCGAGGATGCCTGGCTTGCCATTTATTCGGACGTCGAAGCGCACTGGAATCTTTATGCGCTCGCCGAAAAGATCACGTCGCTTGAATATTATTTTCAGGAATGGCGCTTCAAGCACATGAAGACGGTGGCGCGTGTGATCGGCCAGAAGACGGGCACCGGCGGATCCTCCGGGGTCAATTATCTGGTTAAGGCACTCAATCTCAGTTTCTTTCCGGAGCTCTGGTCGATGCGGACGCGGATGGTCGCGCCGAAGGAAGGTCCGAACTATGCCGATCCGGTGGCGGGGGCGACCAAATGAGAGTTTGGGATATTTCACAGACGCTGCGTCCCGACATGCCGATGTGGCCAGGTGAGCCGGCACTGGCTCTGCGTCGCAATGCCGAAATCAGCGCGCATTGTCCGGTGAATGTCGGCGC
The DNA here is from genome assembly GCA_031386545.1 of Sphingomonadales bacterium. Lineage (GTDB taxonomy): Bacteria > Pseudomonadota > Alphaproteobacteria > Sphingomonadales > Sphingomonadaceae > Sphingomonas_O. Next base: position 5,460 of record JANNCK010000367.1, on the reverse strand, counting down.
GATGGACGTGCCGCTTCACGCAGGCACTCACGCCGATTCGCCGTATCATTACGACGTGCAGGGCGCGACGAGTGCCGATTGCAACATCGACGTCTATCTCGGACGCTGCGTCGTTATCGATGTCCGGCACGCAGGGAGCCGCGTGGAGCTGGGCGATGTCGACTGGGATGCACTGAGCGGTGTGGAGCGCGTCCTGTTTCGAACCTATGACCGCTTTCCCGCCAACCGTTGGGATTCGGATTTCACCGCTATCGCTCCAGAGGTGATTGCGCGCCTGCGTGACAGCGGCGTGCGGCTGGTCGGAACCGATGCGGCTTCGCTCGACCCCGAGCAGTCGAAAACGATGGACGCCCATCGTGAAATTCAGATCGGCGACATGCGCATTTTAGAGGGAGTCGTGCTCGATGATGTACCGTTTGGCGAATATGAACTGATCGCGTTGCCGCTGAAGATCGCCCAAGCCGATGCCAGCCCAGTTCGCGCCATCCTGCGGGAGATAGCCAGGTGACCCTTGAACTTGCCGAAATCGCCGAGCTCGATGCGAGCGATCCGCTGCGGGGCTTCCGCCACGAGTTCCAATTGCGCGAAGGATTGATCTACCTCGACGGCAATTCGCTCGGGGCCGCCCCGCGCGCGGCTGCGGCACGAGTTGCCAACGTCGTGTCGGACGAATGGGGGGAAGGGCTCATTACCTCTTGGCTTGGTGCCGAATGGGCGGCCGCGCCGCAGCGGATCGGCGACAAGATCGCGACTATCGTGGGTGCTCGTCCCGGCGAGATTATTGCTTCGGACACGACATCGGTAAATATCTTCAAGGCGCTCACGGCCGCGATCTCGCTGCGTCCGAACCGCGCCGTGATTCTTTCCGAAAGCACCAATTTCCCTACCGATGTCTATATGATGCAAGGGATTGAGGCGTTCAGCGGCGGCCGGTTGCGGGCGGTTAGGGTCGATCCAGATGCCGTACTCGATCGCCTCGACGAAGATGTTGCGGTGCTGCTGCTTACCCAGACCCACTATAAGTCCGGGCGCGTGCGCGACATGGCCGAAGTGACGCGCTGTGCCCATGCCAAGGGCATTTTGGTCGTTTGGGATCTTAGTCATAGTGCTGGCGCGATCGAGGTTGATCTTAATAGCGCCAATGCCGATTTCGCGGTCGGCTGCGGTTACAAGTTTTTGAACGGCGGCCCAGGCGCGCCCGCTTTCATCTTTGTCGCAGAACGCCACCAGACAGCAATCCCGGTGCTGTCGGGCTGGTTCGGCCATGCCAGCCCCTTTACATTCGAAGAGGATTATCGGCCAGCCGACGGTATCGCGCGCTTCATGTGCGGCACGCCCCAGGTTTTGGGATTGGCTGCACTCGAATGCGGCATCGACCTGATCCAACGCGCTGACATGGCGGAATTGCGCCGCAAGTCGCTCGGGCTCAGCCAGCTGTTCATCGAACGGATGGAATTGCGCTGCGCCGAATTCGGTTTTCAGTTGATCAGTCCGCTCGATCCGGCAGTACGCGGCAGCCAGGTCTCCTATGCGCATCCCCAAGGCTATGAGATCGTTCAGGCGCTCAAGGAACGCGACGTGATTGGCGACTTTCGCGCGCCCGACGTTTTGCGCTTCGGCATAACGCCGCTCTACCTGCGCCATGGCGACGTCGTCGAGGCGGTCGAACGGCTTCGGGACATCTGCCTGACCCGTGCCTGGGACAAGCCTGAATATCGTGAACGCGCTGCAGTTACCTGAAAGGACGAACGATGCTCGATTTGCCCCGATCAAAGGTTGCCGCAGTCCAGACTGCGCCCGTCTTCCTAAATACCGCAGCTACCGTGGACAAGGCGTGTGCACTGATCGCCGAGGCGGCATGCAACGGCGCCCGGCTGGTTGCCTTCCCCGAAGTGTTCGTCGCCGGTTATCCGTATTGGAGCTGGTTGATGACGCCGATCGAGGGCGGGGTCTGGTTCGAGCGCCTGTGTCGCGCCGCTATCACCATCCCGGGGCCTGAAGTGGATCGGCTCTGCGCGGCGGCCCGCAGTCATGATTGTGTTGTCGTGATCGGCGTCAACGAGCGCGATCCGCGGGCGTTGGGGACGCTCTATAACACCAACATCATCATTGGTGCCGACGGCACGATCTTGGGGCGACATCGCAAGCTGGTGCCGACTTGGGCCGAGAAGCTGACATGGGCTGGCGGCGACGGATCGAGTCTGCGGGTCTATGATACGTTGGTCGGTCCGCTCGGAACGCTGGCATGTGGCGAGAACACCAACACATTGGCCCGTTTCGCCCTGTTGTCGGCGGGGGAGCTCGTCCATGTCGCAAATTATATCGCGCTTCCTGTTGCCCCTGCCTCCTACGACATGGCCGAGGCGATCCGCATCCGTGCGACCGCTCATTCGTTTGAAGGCAAACTCTTCACCATCGTTGCTTGCTCGACGGTCAGCGAGGAAATCATCACCGCAATGAGCGAGGAGCGCCCCGAAAACAGGACTTTGCTCGAACGCAAAAACAGCGCGTGGTCGGGCGTCATCGGGCCGCACGGAACTCTCGTCGGCGAGCCACTGATCGACGATGAGGGAATCGTCTATGCCGAGATCGACCTCAACGACTGTATTCAGCCCAAGCAGATGCATGACATCATCGGGGCCTACAACCGGTTCGATATTTTCGACCTGCGTATCGATCGCAGACCGCGCCAGTCAGCGGCGTTCCAGGACGAGCTCGCGCAACCCGATCCCGACGATCAGCAGGCGTAAGGAGGCAGCCATGGCAACTAGTTACGACAGCCCCAGCTACGACAGGCATCGCGAGGAAGTGCTCGGACGGGCCAATGTCACCGATACGCCCGAGTTGGTCGCCTATTACAAGCGCCTGGAATCGCTTGGCACCGGTGCCCTGTGGACTGTCGCGAACAAGATCGAGCCATGGGAACCGGTCACAACCTCTGTGCCGATGCTGTGGCGGTATCGCGACCTGCGCGACGATGTGATGCGGGCGTTGGAACTCGTCACGCCCGAACAGGCAGGCCGACGGGTCGTCTATCTGGAAAACAAAGGACGCGCCGACGTCGTGGCCGCGGTCGGCTGGCTCTATTCCGGCCTTCAGGTGATGGCACCTGGCGAATGCGCGTCAAGTCATCGCCATAGTGCTTCGGCCCTGCGTTTCATCATTGAAGGCAGCGGCGCTTTTACCAACGTCGATGGCCACAGAATAACGCTTGGAGTTAATGATTTCGTGCTGACGCCGAATGGCACATGGCACGAGCACGGCGTTTCCGAGGACGGTACCGTCTGCATCTGGCAGGACGGTCTCGACATTCCGCTGATGAATGCGCTGGAAGCCAATTTTTATGAGGTCCATCCAGACCTAAACCAAGCAATATCATTCCCTGTGGACGATTCTACCGCGACCTGGAGGGGCGCGGGTTTGCGCCCGGCGGGTGTCGTTTGGGACAAGCCTTACTCCCCGCTGCTAAAGTACGAATGGGCGCCGACCTACGAGGCGCTAACACACTATGCCAAGGTCACCGATGGCTCACCTTACGACGGCGTGCTGATGGACTATGTCAATCCGAATACCGGCGGTCCGGTCATGCAGACGATTGGTGCGTCGATGCAGCTGCTGCGCCCAGGCGAGCGGACAAAGGCGCATCGCCAGATCGGCAGCTTCGTCTATCAGTGCGCCAAGGGCTCAGGCTATTCGATCATCAACGGCCGGCGTTTCGATTGGCAAGAGCGCGACATCTTCGTCGTGCCGACCTGGATGTACCACGAGCATGCCAACGGCTCCGATCGTGAGGACGCCTGCCTGTTCTGCTTCCATGACCTGCCGGTCATGCGGGCGCTCGGCCTCTATCGCGAAGAAGGCCTAGGCGAGAACGATGGCCACCAACCCATAATTTTATAACTCATCGGGGATCAATCATGCGTCTCGTTACCTATCGCGCTAACATTGAAGCCGAGGCTCGCCTCGGCGCAATCACTGGCAATGTCTTGATCGATCTGGCGAGACTAGGCGCTGCAGAGGGCGTTCCGCTGCCGTCGACTATGCTCGCTTTCATCGACCTGGGTCCACAGGCGGTCACGATCGCCAGCGGTCTGATCGAACAGGCCAAAGGCATTTTTGCACTGGGTGTCGCAATCCCTGTCGGGAACGTAAAATTGCTGGCTCCCATACCGCGGCCGCGCAAAAACATTTTCGGCATCGGCCTCAATTATACCGAACACGTGGCTGAATCGGCGAAGTCGCTCGATACGTTGCCGGACCTTCCTACCCAGCCGGTGATTTTCTCCAAACCGCCGACATGTGTCATCGGTCCTGGCGATCCGATCCTTCACAATAAGGCCATCACCCAGCAGCTTGATTGGGAGGTCGAACTCGGTGCCGTGATCGGCAGCACGGCTAAGGGCGTGTCGCGCGCCGACGCGCTGCATTACGTGTTCGGTTACACCGTGATCGTCGACATGAGCGCGCGCGATTGCCGACGTGCCGGCCAGTGGATATATTCAAAGGGACAGGACAGTTTCGCGCCCATGGGGCCGTGCATTGTAACTGCGGATGAGATTCCTGATCCGCAGACGCTCGATCTCAGCCTGACGGTCAACGGCGTCCAGAAGCAATCCAGCAACACCGCCTATATGCTGTTTAAGGTCAACGAGCTCATCGCCGACATAAGCCAGGGCATCACGCTCGAACCGGGTGACATCATTGCCACTGGCACCCCGGCGGGTGTCGGCGCGGGTATGAACCCGCAGGAGTGGACTTGGCCCGGCGATTCGATTGTGGCGACGATCCAGGGTATTGGAACCCTGCGGAACCCGGTGGTTGCCCACGGGGAGAGTGCAGCATGAGCCGTGCATATCGGATCGGGCAGATCGTGCCGAGTTCAAACGTCACGATGGAGACAGAAATTCCCGCTATGCTGCGCGCCCGCGAAGCGATTTTGCCCGATCACTTCACTTTCCATGGTTCACGCATGCGCATGAAGAAAGTAACGAAGGAGGAACTCGCCGCAATGGACGGCGATTCCGACCGCTGCGCGCTCGAGCTGTCGGATGCCGCCGTCGACGTATTGGGCTATGCCTGTCTGGTTGCGATCATGAGCATGGGACCTGGCTATCACCGCCAATCCGAAGCGCGCCTGTATGGCAGGACGGTCGAGAACGGCCACCCGGCACCGGTCGTGACGAGCGCCGGGGCGCTGATCGATGGGCTCGGGGCGCTCGGCGCAAAACGCATCGCTGTGGTGGCACCCTATATGAAGCCGCTGACCCAGCTTGTCGTCTCGTATATCGAGAACGAAGGAATCGCCGTGCAGGATTGGCTTGCGCTGGAAATTTCGGACAATCTCGAGGTTGCGGCACAGGACCCTGCCAATCTGCTCGCCCATTATCGCAAGCTCGACCTCACCGGTATCGATGCCCTGGTGCTGTCGGCGTGTGTTCAGATGCCGTCGCTGCCCTCGAT
>JANNCK010000206.1:0-1765 GCA_031386545.1 Sphingomonadales bacterium | reverse complement strand
TGGTGGATTGCCCATCAAGCCGCGATGATGATCTGGCGCGGTTGATGCGCGCTTTGTTGATTGCGGCCCCAAGCTTCTCGCTGCGTGGCGGCACACGAGAGATTATTCGCGGGATCATCGCGCGCGGATTGGGGCTACGATGAGCGAACAGCGCACTCTGTTATGCGACACAGCCCAGGCTGTGTTTGCGCAAGCCGCGACTGATGGCATGGCGCCAATCGAAGCAGCCGGATTCGCACAATTATTGCTGCCCGAAAGCGAAGGCGGGTTCGGCGGCGATTGGGGTGATGTCTTTGCTGTGCTGCGTATTGCGGGCGCAAAAGTGCCGCATTTACCAGTTGGCGAATTGATAATCGGCGGCGCCATTCCCCGGCCCATCGGGGCCTTTATCCGCGTTGCCCAAGCCGCAGGCGCAATGGACGCCGCGCTAGCAATGAGCATCGATTACACCAATACGCGCCAGCAATTCGGCAAGCCCTTGTCCAAGTTTCAAGCTGTGCAACAGGTGCTCGCGGTGTTCGCCACAGAAGCTGCTGCTGTGAACGTCGCGGGCGCTGCGGCCGCCGCTGCATTGGACCGCGCCAAGGGCGACGCAGAGGCTGCTGTGTTTGAAATCGCTGCCGCCAAATTGCGCACCAACCAAGCCATCGGCCAGGCCACAAGCATCGCCCACCAAGTCCACGGCGCGATTGGGTTTACCAAAGACTATGATCTGCACCTGCTGACCGGCCCATTGCTGAACTGGCGGTCCGAATATGGCAACGACGCCTATTGGGCAGATGTGCTCGGCGGGATTGCCGCGAAACTGGGCGGTGCGGGGCTATGGGCTGAAGTCACACGGCGTACCGACCCACTTTGACTTGCCTAGGCTTTCGGCTAAAGGCCGCAGTCCTGTACCCTAGACCGTTTTGGAGTTCCCCACATGCGTGCCGATGCGCAAGCCCTTGTTGACCGTATCGATGCTGCACTGAATCTGGTGAAAATGTCGCTTGATTGGGACCGTGCGCTGCGCCGTCTGGACGAGTTGAACGCGCGGGTAGAAGACCCCAAGCTATGGGATCAGCCCAAAAAGGCCGAAGAGGTTATGCGCGAAAGGCGGCGGCTGGATGCGGCCATCGGCACAGTGCGTGAAATTGGCAGCGATAAGGACGGCACGGTCGAGCTGATCGAGCTAGCCGATATGGAAAATGACGAAGCGCTGGGCGATGAAGGCGTGGCTTCGCTGAAAGCACTCGCCGACCGCGCGGATAAAGACAAAGTTGCGGCGCTGCTATCGGGCGAAGCAGACGGCAACGATACCTTTATCGAAATCCATGCAGGCGCAGGCGGCACCGAGAGCCAGGATTGGGCCGAAATGTTGCAGCGGATGTATTATCGCTGGGCGGAACAGCGCGGGTATAAAGTCGAAATGGTCGATTATCAGGCGGGCGATCAGGCGGGGATCAAGTCGGCAACGATGCAGATCAAGGGCGAAAACGCCTATGGCTATGCCAAGACCGAAAGCGGAGTCCACCGGCTGGTTCGAATTTCGCCCTATGATAGTGCGGCCAAACGCCATACCAGCTTCTCCAGCGTCTGGGTCTATCCGGTCATCGACGACAATATCGAAATCGAGATCAACGAAGGCGACCTGAAAATCGACACCTACCGCGCGTCGGGTGCAGGCGGGCAGCACGTTAACACGACCGATTCGGCGGTGCGGATTACACATAAGCCGTCGGGCATCGTCGTCGCCAGCCAGAATGACCGTTCGCAGCACAAGAAC